>JACPVY010000570.1 GCA_016197345.1 Burkholderiales bacterium | reverse complement strand
CTGGGTGTCGATTTCTTTCAAATTGCCATTTTCGACTTTGCATAGCCCAGAATATACTTTTTCTGAGACAGCTGCGGTTGCCATGTTTTTCGCCAATGGCAAGCGCACCAAAATATCTTGTGCGGTGCCAAAGTTGGTCACTTGATTATCTTCAAAACCCATGCCGGTGATGCCAGTACGAATTTTTTCGACATTCGGTGGTTTCGCATAATTGAGTTCCATCGACGTCCCGCCCGTGAACTCAATCGACAAATGCAAACCGTTATGCCATAAAAAGAACACCGCAGCCACAAAGGTCAGCGCCGAAATCACGTTGAAAATCAACGCATGGCGCATGAAGGGAATGTCTTTTTTAATGCGGAAGAATTCCATGTTGTTTTATCCAGTCTTTATCTAGGTCGGAAAAGTAAGCGCTCGCGCCTATCACATTATTGTTTTGGCGGCGTCCATACAGTGCCGATCGCCAGTTTGGCCAATTTTTTACGGCTACCGTACCAAAGATTGACGATACCGCGCGAGAAAAACACGGCGGAAAACATCGACGTCAAAATCCCTAGCATATGCACCATAGCAAAACCACGTATCGCACCAGAGCCAAATGCAAACAAGGCGATACCGACGATGAAGGTCGTTACGTTCGAATCCAAAATCGTATCCCACGCGCGGTCAAAACCTTCGCGGATTGCACCTTGCGGCGTGTTACCAGAACGCAATTCTTCGCGTATCCGTTCATTGATCAAGACGTTGGAGTCAATTGCCATACCCAGTGCCAACGCAATCGCGGCAATACCAGGCAAAGTCAGCGCTGCTTGCATACGCGACAACACAGCGACCAACAACAACACGTTGACCGCCAAAGCTGAGACGCTAAAGAAGCCAAACATCATGTAGTAAGCGATCATAAAGACAGCAATCGCGGCAAAACCATACAGCGTAGAGTTAAAGCCTTTTTTGATGTTTTCTGCCCCCAATTGCGGGCCAATCGTGCGTTCTTCGATGAATTCCATCGGTGCGGCCAAGGAGCCAGAGCGCAGCAACAAGGCCAAATCCGTTGCATTTTCCGAGCTACCCATACCAGTAATTTGGAATTTAGAACCCAGTTCACTTTGGATCGTGGCCACCGTCAAGACTTCAGGCTTGCCTTTTTCAAACAACACAATCGCCATTGCCTTACCAATACGATCGCGAGTTGCCTCGTGCATCTTGCGACCGCCATTGCTATTTAGGTCAAGATT
>JACPVY010000498.1 GCA_016197345.1 Burkholderiales bacterium | reverse complement strand
AATATTCGAGCGAACCAGCAGAAGAGGCGATCCACCAATTATGCGGCACTAGCGTTTCGTCTGGCGTGCCGTATCGCTTTACGATCCATTACAGCGGCCCAATTGCGGGGCAAAATATTCGGATTGATGCCACTAGCATCGACAGCAATAACACGCCGCGCACCGCCGCTATCAATGGTTCGAATGAATTTGGTTTGCCTGTGCTTGATCCTGAAGCCGTGATCGCCGCATCGAGCAAGATACTGATGTTGACAGCGCATGAAGACGACGAAATCTGGTTTTCTCCCGTGGTTGGCAAATACTGTGGTGCTGCGGGCAAAACTTGCCGTGTCGTTGCCACCACCTCCAACCGCACTTATCATCCCGACGCCAATGAGTTTGTCAATGCAATGGCGTTTTTGCCTGCCGTCTCGGACATTGGCACATTTTATTCTGGGCCGGGATCGGATAGCCCGCAAACCGTACTCAATCAATGGAGCACCCAAGCTGCGCAATGGGGTTTAGTCGATTTGAATAATGTGGTGCGAATGGAGATCGACAAGTTTGCACCAGACGTGATTCTGACTTTTGATCCACGGCATGGCACTTCCTGCCACCCAGAGCATCGTGCCGTGGGGCAAGCGGTGATCGCTGGTGTCAAGGCGTATAGCGGTACCAACTTCAATAAAGCGAATCTATTTTTGCTGGAATCGCGCCGTCTCGACATCGACAACTACTCCGCTTCCATCGCTGCCGTGCCAAAAGATCGGCATAGCGTAGCGTATGACATGATGAATTACATGCCAGCGAAAGGCATGACCGGCTTCGATTTTTTCATCAACATGATGGAAAAATATCCAACTCAATTCAATGCTGACGCGATCCAACGAGTGCTGAAAGCGGATAAGTCCGACATGGTGGTTTCTTTGCTGCCAATTGGCCATTATGTTGAAAACGACAGCCGCTATAGCACCAGCCCGCCAGATGCAAGAGTGAGCGTTTGCCCTGCGTTTTCGCCTGCCCCAATTCCGACTCCAACCCCGGCGCCAGTGCCAGTTCCTACGCCAACTGCCGCGCCATCTTGCGCCCCAACAAGCCTGAACCCAAGCAGTGTGCCCGCCAGTGGCGGCATGGTCTATGCGCAAGCCAATTGTACCGGTGGTGGTTTGAGCTATACATGGTCTGTCAATGGTGTGACCTATCCGGGCAACTTAGCGACCAATTCGTCACCAGTCGGCGTCAATTCGACGACATCGCCGAATTTTTATGCGATTTGCGTCAAAGCCCAAAATGCTAGTGGTGAGGCGACAAATTGTGTGCAGCTAGTGCAAGCGGCGTCAGTGCCAATTGCCCCAGTTTGTTCGTCGGTCAGTTTGTCGACATATAGTTTGCCAACGTCGGGGGGAAATGTCGCCGCCAGCGCTAATTGCAGTCATAGCGGTAGCGGCATGTTTTACACTTGGTTCGTGAATGGCGCGCCATACCCAGCACCAGGCCCGCAATCGGTCACTTACCAACCATCGAACTCGGCATTGGTAGGCGCCAATCTAACCGCATCGCCAGTTGGCTATACCGTGTGCGTGGTGGCTAACGATTCCAACGGCCAGTCAGCACAAGCTTGTAGCGCGCAATTGGTGCAGGCAAGAGCGGCCTCGGTCTTGCCATCGGCACCAACCATAGGCAGCGCGACGGCAAGCAATGGCGTTATATATGTTTCCTTTACCCCCGGCGCTTTAGGTACTGGCGCCTTCGTCAAATACACTGCAAATTGCGGCCACGGCCCGGTAAATGGCAATGGTTCGCCGATTGCGATGACGGGCTTGGACAGCGGGTTCTATATGTGCAAAGTGAAAACGACGAGTACGGCGGGTGATAGCGAATGGTCAGACTATGCCAGCCCGGTGCAATTATAGGTATTAATTATAGGTATTAACTGGACGATTACGATGGGGAAAGTGATAGAAATGGGACATACCAGTCCCTCTTTACCGATTGTGGTTGTGACGAAGGGGCGGTACTTACCCTCGCTAGCAAGGGTATCGTAAATGGTAAAACGCTTGCCTTTGGGAGGGCAACTAGTTGCCCTCCCTACTAACTGGCGAAAATGCCCTTTCGCGACCGCCTCTTGCCGGAGTGGGTATGCCCTCACCTAACGCAAGCGCTTTCTAACATCCCAATTTGTTTGGTGTGTCTGTCGCCCACCGCCCTTTCAATTTGTAAAAAACTGCTACAAATTGCTAAAAAAATTGCTCCTCTTGCTATTGTTTTGGTCTTAATTGCAATATTTTTGAGTGCTAGTTGCCATTCCTTGCAGAGTTTTGGGAAGTGAGCTTTAGCACATCAAATCAAGCAGTGCCGAGTGGGGGCTTTGCACCTTTCAACCTCCCAATTGCACCACTCATCGGCCAATACTAGCGATTCACTATTTTGCGCACTAGGCTAGCCCTACCCAGGCTGATTTTCTTGGTGTATGGCAACTTTTTCGACCTGCTTCTCCTGAAGCCCATGTCGTCGTCGCCTACTAGCCTGCTTCGCAAAAATAAAAACAAGGGGGTTTTCATGTTTACACCGCGCCATGGCATAGCCCGCACGCTATCGCTACTTTGCAGCATTACTTGTTCGCTTTACCTCGTCACCTCTCCTCTGCAGTTCGCCCACGCTACCGAAACCAGTTCCACCTCCACCAGTAGCAAAGCTGTGCTTCTTACCGTCAGCGGTTCTGACACCAATCTCACCCTAGGCGGTAGTCGCCACTTCAAAGCCAAGCTCGGCAGTAGCGAGCCTAGCGGCGTGCAGTGGAGCGTGAACGGCATTGCAGGTGGCGATGCAGAAAATGGCTTGATCACAGCGGAAGGCGCATATACCGCGCCAGCCTTGATGCCCGCCACCAATCCGATCACGGTGCTCGCCAGCGTCACGGTGAATGGCACAGCAATGACAGCTAGCAAAAAATTCAGTCTGCAATTGCCCAAGCCACAGATAGGCAGCGCGAAACCGCATGCGTTTAAACCCGGCCCGTATTCGCTGACGATTACTGGCAAAAATTTCTATCCCGATACCAAGTTATTGATTAATGGCGTTGCTGTTGAAGCGACCTTCGTTTCTGAAACGAAGATGACGACCCAAGGCACGGCGGAAAAATTGGGCGTGCTGGAATTAATGCTGGTCAATCCCGGTGACATCCATTCCGCTAGCTATAAAAAAGTCGCAGTCACGGCAGATGGCAAGCCTATCCCCGAACCAACCCCTATCCCGAATCCGACACCAACTCCAGCACCGGCACCTGACCCTAAAAAAATCGCCGCCGCGCGCTTTTTAGAGCAAGCCAGTTTTGGCCCAACCAGTAGCGATATGGCAGCCGTGATGAGTAGCGGCCCACAGGCATGGATTACGGCACAAATGGCCTTGCCAGCTTCACCGATTTCGACCAGCAATGATATGTCAGTGCTGCGCACCGCTTGGTTTAACAATATGGCGAGTGGCCAAGATCAACTGCGCCAACGCATGATTTTTGCTCTGTCCCAATTGTTTGTCGTCTCTGCCGACAAAAACAATAATGCGAATGAAATGTCGCCGTGGTTGCAAACGCTATCACGCCACGCCTTCGGCAATTTCGATAATTTGCTGCGCGAAATGACGCTCAATCCAGCGATGGGGAAATATCTTGATCTGGGCAATAGCGTGACGCCAGCGCCGAATGAAAACTATGCACGCGAAGTGATGCAGCTTTTCACCATTGGCACCGTTGAATTGAATATGGATGGCAGCCCTAAATTGGATAGCAGCGGCGCACCTGTCCCTACATATGACCAAGCGCGGATTGGTGACATGTCCCGTGCCTTGAGCGGCTGGACCTATGCTGGCAAAAGCACAAAAGGTTTGAACTGGGAAAACTTCACTGGCCCGCTACAAGCGCGTGACAAATACCACGACAAAAACGCCAAAACCTTGCCCGGCGGCGTCCCGCTAGCAGCGGGACAAACCACCCAGCAAGATTACGATGCGGTGATGCATACGCTGTTTCAACATCCTAACTTGCCGCCGTTCATCGCTACGCGTTTGATACGCCATTTCGTCAGTAGCAATCCTAGCCCCGCCTATATCGAACGCGTTGCCACCGTGTTTGCCAATGGCACCAGCGCGAATAATGGCCAACGCGGCGATTTAGCGGCAACCTTGAATGCGGTCTTGATGGACCCCGAAGCTCGGCAAGATAGCCCTAGCGCTAGCCAAGGTCATTTGAAAGATCCGATCTTGCATTCGCTGGGTTTGATTCGCGTGATGGGTGGCAAAGTGGTGAATGCGAAAAATCTGTTCTGGGATTACTACTTGCTCGGCCAACGCTTAGCCAATTCGCCTAGCGTCTTCAATTTCTATTCGCCGCTGACGCATATCCCCGGCGACGCGCAACATTTTGGCCCGGAAGTCCAGATTTACGCACCGAGCTTAGCGGTGCAACGCGCTAATTTCATTTACAACCTGCTGCAAGGCAATTACAAAACCATGGTCCAAATCGACATCCAGCCTTACCTTGATGTCGCTTACGATCCGAACGCCTTGATCAATTTGGTTGATGCGAATTTGTTGCAAGGTCGGATGTCGAAAGATGCCCGCAGCGCCATTTTTGAAGGGGTTGTAGCGATCAGCGATAAGCGTGAACGCGCATTTACCGCGCTGTATTTGAGTGCCATCAGCGCTGAATTTGCCGTCCACCAATAAGAATAAAGGGGTATATGATGAAAAACTCAACAATCAATGCGCGCCGTCGCCAACTCCTCGCCCTTAGCGCCAAAGCCAGTTTGCTCGGTGCCTTCGGTAGCATAGGCTTAGCGCCTGGAATCGCGCGTGCCGCGCTGAGCACGAACGCCAGCGTGACAGACTACAAAGCCTTGGTCTGCGTCTATCTCTTTGGTGGCAATGACGGCAATAACATGGTGGTGCCGCTTGACGCGACTCGCTATGCCCAGTATCAACAAATCCGCGGCAGCAGTGGATTAGCCTTATCGCAGTCGGCAAAAACTTTGCTGGGGACACATAGCAGCCAGCTACGTGCCACTAGCAATAGCGTGTTGCAGGATTTTGCTTTTCACTATGGCATGCCAGAACTCGATGCGCTGTACGGCCAAGGCAAACTAGCGTTAGTGCTCAACGCAGGCAGCCTGACGCAACCGACCACCAAGGCCGATTTCCAAGCGGGACGCAATTTGCCACCGCAATTGTTTTCGCATTCTGATCAGCAATTGCAGATGCAAGCAGGCGGCGCTAGCAATGGCGGGACAGGTTGGGGCGGGCGCTTAGTCGATTTGCTCGGTACAGGCGGGCATCTTGATGCGGTTGGCATGAGTAGCGGCGGCTTATTCATCGAAGGCAAAACCAGCCACGGCAATTTGCTGCCGAATGATGGTCAGCTCGAATTGTATGGCATGGATTTTTGGCCGCAAAAAGAAGCCGATGCGCGCAAAGCGGCGCTACGCAAAATCCTTGCGG
This sequence comes from Burkholderiales bacterium, assembly GCA_016197345.1. Taxonomy (GTDB): domain Bacteria; phylum Pseudomonadota; class Gammaproteobacteria; order Burkholderiales; family Burkholderiaceae_D; genus JACPVY01. The sequence goes on along the minus strand of JACPVY010000498.1, from coordinate 795 downwards.
CAGATCGTGGCAATGTGGTGGCAAATGCTGCCAACAAAGCCTTAGCGGGCGGCATGGATTTGATCGACGAATTGAAAGCAGCCGAAGCGGGTGGTGCGGTGCAAACCGTTTTCCCCGAAACTGGGTTGGGGCGGCAATTGAAAACGGTCGCACAATTAATCCATTTACGTGCTAGCCAAGGGCCAGGGCGGCAAGTGTATTTTGTCTCGCAAGGCGGCTTTGATACGCATGGTGGGCAATCGTATCAACAATTCGATATGCTGAGTCAAGTCTCGGCTGCAATGGCGGCGTTTTATAACGCCATGAATGAAGTGGGAGCGAATAATAATGTGACCAGCTTCACGCTCTCTGATTTTGGCCGTACGCTACAACCCAATAGCGGCGGCACCGACCATGCATGGGGCAATCATCAAATCGTCTTAGGTGGCGCAGTGCAGGGCGGGCTATATGGCCGCTTCCCCGACTTCACGCTAGGCGGCGCGGACGATGCTACCGGGCGCGGTGCGTGGATACCGCAGTTTTCCAACCAACATTTTGGTGCCAGGCTAGGAAAGTGGTTTGGGGCGGATCCTGCAACGCTCGATAGCCAAGTATTCCATGGCGAATTGAGTCGGTTTGCTTTGCAAGATTTGGGGTTTATGGGTTAGAGCAAAGCAGGACTACAACAATCCGCTCGCTGGCAGCGAGTGCCGACGTGGCCTATGAGCGAGCGGATTTGCCGCATTTCAGTAGTATTTCAGTAGTGCTAGCAGGTAAGCAGTATCAACGCTTAGTCCTGCTTATCCTTGTCAAGTT
>JACPVY010000497.1 GCA_016197345.1 Burkholderiales bacterium | reverse complement strand
GGGAAGGACTGCGCTAATTCCAGCGCCGTAGTAGCGCTAGGAGCAACGCCACGTTCACCGACCAAAATTGCGCCCGACATCGCGCCTTTTTCACGCAATAAGCGCGTCAATTTGCGGGTATCGATATTGGCAATAGCGACAATGTTTTCAGCTTTGAGATAATCCGACAGCGATTGCGTACTGCGGAAATTGGAGGCTAGCAAGGGTAGATCGCGAATGATCAAACCTGCTGCATGAATCCGATTCGATTCGACATCTTCGGCATTGACGCCGACATTGCCGATATGGGGATAGGTTAATGTAACGATCTGACGGCTATAGCTCGGATCAGTGAGGATTTCCTGATAGCCCGTCATGGAAGTATTAAATACCACTTCACCCGTGGTATGTCCGCTGGCACCGATGGAGACGCCTTTAAAAATCGTTCCATCAGCAAGCGCGAGGATGGCTGGTACGGTATGGCCAGAAAAGAATGGCGGCAAGGGCAACTCCTGAAAGTATTACCGCAGTCGCGCCACGCCTGCCTACGCCATTCGCTACGGCCCAAGTTAGGCCAGCAAGTTTGGTTGACAGCAGGTCAGGGGTGTTCGTGGTTACGCGCTACGATTGGTGTTAGAAGGGCCAAACCTTCGGATTATAGCGCGTAACACTTGTTACTGGCAATCCGCACAGCGCTGTGGAAAACGCGTAATGTGCGAGAAATACCAGTACAGTTGCCGATTACAGACCTAGCGCGGCAATCCCAGCCTTCGCGATTTGCGCATCTTCAGCCGATTTCACACCAGAGACACCAACCGCGCCGACGCAATGACCATCGACCATAATCGGCACGCCGCCCTCTAACATGCCTTCTAGCATAGGCACGCTCAAAAACGAGTAGCGGCCGTTATTGATCGTTTCTTCATAGGTTTTGCTCTCACGGCAGCCCAATGCAGCGGTGTTCGCTTTAGCGGGGGCAATATGCGCTGAAATCGGGGCGACGCCATCGAGACGCTGCAGCCAAAGCAAATGGCCACCCGCATCGACAATCGCAATCACCACCGGCCAATGGTGGGCGAGCGCAAAACTTTCAGCGCCAGCGGCGATTTTTTTCACGTCTTCTAGGCATAGAACAGGTTTGGTTTGCATCATGCGTTCCTTCAAAAATGGGAAAAGGAATTGTACGCGAGTCGCGCCGCTCTGGTGCAGCGTGGAGCGTTGGATATGAAGAATTGACTACGTGGGGGAAGAGAGGTAAATATTTGCCCAGAAGAAAGATAATATCACCAAGTAGCGCAAAAGAAAGCGTAAAAATCACGACAATTGCAGAAATTTGGAATTTTATTTTGACAGAAGCGTCACATTCGCTTACAGTTCGAAAAGTCTGTCGGAAAAGGGTTGCAACAATGACAAATAACAGCCGGAAACTCCTCTCGCTATGGCCAGCCAGCCGCACGCGCAAACGACTAGCCTTCTTGCTAGCCTCACTCTGCGTCAGCACCCAGCTACTCGCCTACGAAACTCAAGCAGAATTCCCCCGCTCCGCCCTCGCCGCCGCTCAAGCGATGGCAGCCGCAAATAGCGCCAATCTTGATGCTAAGCCGCTCGGCAAATTACAAGACCTGACTAGCCGCGCTTCTGAGCTCGTATTGCAAGCGATGGGCATGATAGGCATCAATTACCGCTTAGGTGGCAATGTGCCAGAAAGCGGTCTCGATTGTAGCGGTTTAGTCCGCCACGTATTCAAAGAAGCATGGGGCGCTAGCCTGCCACGTACCGCTTCAGAAATCAGCCGCGTCGGCAAACAAATTACCCAACAAGATTTACAGCCAGGCGATTTGGTGTTTTATAACACTTTGCGCCGTGGTTTTTCGCATGTCGGCATTTATTTGGGCGACAATAAATTCATCCACTCGCCTTCTGCTGGCGGTCAAGTGCGGATTGAAAGCATGGATTTGTCGTACTGGAAGCAACGCTTCGAAGGTGCGCGCCGGATCGAAGATCCTGCCAAAGAAAACAAATAAGACAGCGCTACCAATAAAAAAAGGCCGGACTTTCCGGCCTTTTTTACATCTCCCGCTAGCTTAGCAGCACCCTCGCACTAGTCTGGCCTAAAGCTCGCTGGATCTGCTCCTGCGACGACACTGATTTGGTAGGCGCGCTCATCGAGCTGATACACCTGCTGCTTGTCCTTCGCATAGCCCCCGCTTAGCACGATAAAACTCTGCGCATCGGCCACCTCCAATTTGACGATCTGATCGCGTTGCCATCTCTTCAGCCAATACAAGCCTGTGCTATCGCGGAAAAAATCACGCGCAAAGGCATCGATTTCTTGCTCGCCCGGCACTTTCAGTCTTGGCACACGGGCGAAGCTACTAGCGTCAGCGGCACGTTTGCTTTCAGTATCGAGCAATAATACTTTGCCCCGGAAAAAGACTGTCGTCGCATCCTTGGCAAAATCGTCGCCTAAATCGATAAAGCTGCCCGCATCTGCACCAGCCAGAACGGTAGTCTTGAAAAAAACTCGTTCGGCGTCGCGCGCATAGGGCGAAAACATTTTGACGGGTTGGCGAAAGCTCGCTGGCTGGGCTTTAGCGATGCGTTTGCCATTCAAATACACCGCACGGCGCGTCGCAAAATAGCCTTCGTTAGCAATGCCGCGAAAATTATTCCACAGCATGCGTGGCAACCCGTACAAGACGAACAAAATGCCGCAACAGAGCGCACTAATGGCTAAACAAGTGTTGGCAGAAATCCCGAAAAATGGGCGCTGCGCCGCATAAAACAGCAGGGCGAAAAAGAAAGGATACAAGGCCATCGCGCTGACCATCAACAAATTGCTACGCCTATCGACCGCCGCCGGCGCTGCAATCAACATCGGCGACATCATGACGATCAAAGGCCAAGGCAATAACAGCAGCAACACAAGAATATTGATGATCAATGGAATTCCTCGCTAATTTTCTTGGGGCTGTAACACCTCATAAGCTATGCAAGAGCTTGATTTGCTGCGCTAAGCAATATTGCATTTCCACCTTTTCTAAGCGTTTGACACGGCGCTTAGCAGGTTTGGCGGCTAATTTAGCGCTGATCTGTTCGGCAAAGCCATCGACATCGAAAAAGTCCACCATGGGCACGCCTAATTCCTCGGCAAATTCTGCCACTGGCGGCGTATTGGAAGCGATCACGGGGGCGCCGCTCATGGCCGTTTCTAAAAACGACCATGACAACACAAATGGCGTCGTTAAATAAGCGTGGACTTTGGTGATTTGTAGCAATTGCAAATAGGTGCCATAGGGGATTTTGCCGACGAAATGAATCCGTTCGAGATCCAACTGCCCTTGCAATTCTTCCATCATGTAATTGCGCCAGCTAATATTGCCCGGCGCTTTACCGCCATAGCTGACATCATCGCCGCCAACAATCACGACCCGCGCCTGTGGCCGCTGCTGCAAGATTTTCGGTAGCGTACGCATGAAAATATGAAAACCACGCACTGCTTCCAAATTGCGTGCTAAATACGTCAATACTTCGCTACCGGGCTTGAATTCGCGCAGATGGCCTTCTTTGCCCAGCATGATTTTGGCTTTGGGATCGGGCTGCAAACGCTCCAAAAAAATGCCATCGTGTATCACTTGTATCTTATCTTGCGCCCACTCTGGATAAGTCGATTTTTGCCATTGCGTAGGCGAAATGGCGGCATCGGCGATTTGCAAAGCGTGCAAATTGATGGTGTTTTTCAAGCGCAAGCCACAGCGCCCTTGAAACGTCATGGCGGGAATTTCCGCATCAAAGCCGACATCGCGCCCTTCTGCTGCGTAATAAAACTCGCAATAGACGACAATTTTTGCGTGCGGGAAAACATCTTTGATAAACAGGGTTTCGCCCCAACCGGGGTGAGCGATGATGATATCTGGCACAAAACCTTCGCGTTTGAGCTGTAAAGCCGCGCTAGCGCAGGCTTCGCCACGCAAGACCTTGGCTTCCATATCCAACAGCAATGGATGGGTTTCCGGTGCCGCCGGACGCAGCATGCTATAGCAGCGCAACTGCACCCCTTGCGGCACAGGTAATTTGTGAATACTGAGTGCAACGACTTGATTTTTTGTGTCGGCCGCCAGTTTTTGCGACAGATGAATGAATTGCCCAGGGAAATTTTGATGGATAAACAAATACTTCATCGCGTAATCTCTGCCATTTCATTGAAAATCTCAGGCGAGGTCTGTGGCATCGTCGCGATCGCCCACAAATCCCAGCGCCCACCTTCATGCACCCGCACTTCGGCAAATTCCGCCTCAAGCAAGGCTTGGCCCAGCGTGGTTGAAGTAAAGCCGGTGCGATGCGCCATAAAATGATTGCCACGCTCTAGCGAAGGCTGATGGCCAAATAGCATATCAAGCGGGCGAATCGGCCCGACTTGCGACTGATACAACACTTCATTGACGTTGTCGGCAATGATGTGGCGCGCAATCGCCCGCAGATCGGGCAAAGTCATCATCAAAAATCCATCATCCTTCAACACCCGTCGAAAATCATCAAACGCTAGCGGTACTTCAAACGCATGCAAGTGTTCGATGTTATGTGAAGACCAAATCGCATCGACGCTACCAGAGCGAATTTTCTGTAGATCGGTAATATTGGCAACTATATCGGGCTTGACCTTGGGATCGATATCGACCCGCACTTCGCGCCAGCCCTCTTTGCGAAAAAACTTCGGCAAGCGCTCTGGCCTCTCTTCGCCGCAACCGACGTGCAGGAATATGCGCATGGCCGGTGCTACTGGGCTATCTGCTTCTGGTACGGTAGCTTCTAGTGCTTTCTGCATCATGGTTACTTTTCCAATCTCTCTAACAAATTCCCAGATATGGCAATGGCTGCGTTTTTTGGGCATTTCATTGCTTGCGGGGGTAAAACTATAACGTGAAAATGACAAGTTTCCTGTATTGCTATGCTAGCGTGCTGTTCGTGCTAGACGGGCGCGCGGTGGCAAAGCCAGCGTTTGATAGCCGTGATCGATGCTAGCCAAGCTCAAACTTGGGTGATACACCGGGTCATGCAATAAGATCTCGCCCCATTTGCTGCGTAAATGTTGAAGCTCACGCTGCGCCCTCGCCTTTTTCTGCGCCGTATCATCATGACCACGGCTCGCCGATTCAGCATGCAGTAAAACAGCATCCGCACACCAGACAATGCGTTTCCCGCTTTGTCGCAATTTCAGACACAAATCGACATCATTAAAAGCTACGGGGAAAGCCTGTTCATCCATTCCGCCCACTGCGAGATAATCGCTTTTGCGTACTAGCAGGCAGGCGGCAGTCACCGCGCTAACTTCCATATGCACTTGATTGCGTGCATGCGGCCCTGCATCATCGTCTTGCAAATAATTGCCAAAATGGCTGGCTGCGTAGCCTGGTCCCAACAACACCCCACCATGTTGCACCATGCGATTGGGCCAGAGTAATTTGGCGCCTACAACCGCGACGTCAGGCGCAAACAAATGCGCAAGCATATTCTCGAGCCAGTTGCTATGTAGTGCTTCGATATCGTTATTAATCAAACCGACCACGTCGCCTTCGGCAGCCGCCACGGCGAGATTATTCAAACGCGCGAAATTGAAAATCCCAGGCGCCGGCAAGACTTTGATGCCGCTTTGCTGCAATTGCGCAAAATACGCTAGCGTCGCCGCTTCGCGCGAACCGTTATCCACCACGATGATTTCTAGCGCTGGCCATGTGGTGTGCAAACGCAAGCTATCAATCGCCCGCGCTAGCATGGCGGCATTATCGCGAGTGGGAATGATTAAACTGACGCGGCAAGCAGCGGCAGTTGGGCGTTTGAGCAAACGTGGCGTCATTTCAGCACAAGAAAATTGCGGCATCGCTTGCAGGTGCGCGCTAGGCGCTTCCCGCTGCAAACAATCTTGGGCCGCTTGCTGGCATTGTTCTCGTTCCGCTTCGCTCACTACCGAATGAAAACGGTAGAGCACATGGGGCAAATGCAAAATACTGCCGACTTGTTGGGTTTCAGCGCGCGCGGCGGCGGCTAACAACCACCACGCTAATTCAGCCGCATTGGTGGCTTGTTGCCACGGTATGTGCCGCAAGACTGCGCTCTTCACTAGCATCAAATGCAGCGGATAATCGCTGGCATAGGCATATTCTGGATTCCAAGCTGGCTTAAACCAGGGCCGCGCGGCTTGCCCATGCAAGGCCAGTTCGCTATCGCTATAGATCAGTAGCGCTGGTTCATGACTCGCTAGCGCTTGCCATGCATGGGCGAGCGCCGCGCGACTCAGGCTATCACCTAGGCGCAACATCACCACCGCTTCGGCTTCGCTCTCCAACACGCTTTGTATCGTCTGGTGGAATTCTTGCTGAGCGATAAAGGCGCGCGCATTTACCCCCAGTTGCTCCTTCACACTCGCCAGACTACGCTGCAATGCCGCTTCATAGTGTGACGAATCTGGCTGACCTGCAGCGCCATACACAATGACGGCGATATGCGCTCGCTGCAATTGGGTTGGCATCTGCTGCCACTGGGTGGGTAATTGCTCAGCAGAATCGAATGCGTGTCGCCAATCTTCGTAATGATCTAGCGCCACGCCACGTGGAATATAGCGTTGTAGCGACTGCAACATCTGCTGCGCGATCTCAGCTTGCGGCGTATCGCTATGATTCGGGATATAGCAGGCGATACTCAGCGGGCTGCCGACCAAGGGCGCGCCGTTTTCATCCACCACGCGAATCTCACGCTTTTCGCCATCAGCAAAATGCAGCGGTAAAGAAAGGCGGAAACCATGCTGGCCGATATTAAACTTC
>JACPVY010000496.1 GCA_016197345.1 Burkholderiales bacterium | reverse complement strand
TCGCACCGCGCACCGACGCGAATTGGAAATACGGCCAAATTCGCGATTATGAAATCTATATCAGCGATAACAATGGTGATTGGGGACAGCCCATCAAACGCGGTCGCCTGCAATTGCAACAAGGGCCACAACAAATCGACTTCGCCCCCACCGCTGGGCGCATGCTGCGCTTCCGCGTCTTGAGCACGCACAACCCGGAAGGCGATGGCGCGAGTAGCACTGATCCTATGGTCATTGCTGTGCAAGACGCTACGCCAGCGAAAGCATTCAATGCGCAAGAGCCAGCGCAACTCGATCCGATCACGCTATCGCGCTTCCACCTGCTAGAACATCGCGCACCAGCCAAGCCAGAGCAACAGCGCTATCTGTCTGATTTACCGCTAGCAAACGGCTTACGCCGCGATCAACCCGCTAGCAGCGCGAAAGAAATGCGGATGAATGGTTTGCTGTTCCGCAAAGGGATAGGCATGTCCCCAAATGGACGCTTTGATTTGCAATTAAACGGCGATTGGCACACCTTGCGCGCCGATTTAGGCGTCGATGATAGCTGCCGCGCGGCGGGTGGTGTGCAATTCCAAGTCTGGAGCGGGGCACGCATGCTATACGCCAGCGGCACGATCGCTGCGCCAGCGGTGGTTAAGCCTGAGCTAGATGTGCGTGGTCTAACGCAATTGAGCTTGCGCATGGTGGCGGCGAAGGCTAGCCAAGGCAGTAAAGCTTGTGGCAATTGGGCGAATGCGATGTTGTTGGGGAGTGCGGGCGATAGTGTCAGGTGAGGTGGGCTTAGAAGCGCCGCGGCCAACGTCGTGCGACGTGCTGAACTCGCAAGATTTCTACTACGTCGCCACGCACTCTATACGGGATGATGTAATTGGGGTGGATGATTAGTTCGCGAGTGCCGTTCACTCTGCCTAGTCTGCCCATGCTAGGAAATTCGAGCAAACTGTTTGTCTTTGCTCGAACTTCCAAGGCAAACGATTGTGCGCGTTCAGCATTATCTTGTTCAATGTATTCGACGATAGCAACAAGATTCGCCAACGCAGTTCTAGTCCACTTAACCACCATATTTCGCGAAAAAGGAATTGATTTCGTTGGCTGTGGCAAATTCTCCGCGGTCCGCTTCTGCTATACCTTGCTCGATGTCTTGGATTTGCCAAGCTTCGGCTTCGACATATTCTCTGAGTGCGGCTATCGTTATTGCGCTCTCGTTCCTGCCCGTTGCCAGCGTGAGCTTTTCAAGCTGGTTGGCCAAATCTGCCGGAAGACAGACTGTCATTGGCCTATCAGTGCTGAGTTTCATGATTTTCATCCTGAGTGAAGTGCAAATGTAATACGTATCCAGTGTACGTATTAGGATTTTGAAGTCAACCATTTTCCATTCCCAGCCAGTAAGTAAATCTACTCATTTCGGTGTGATTTCAGCTGGTTTCAGCCGCGAATATGCGAAGATACAAGCCCCATCATCTCCCCCTCATCCTGCTATGAACAACGCCACTGATCCCTTGATTTACCTGAACGGATGCCTAACCCCGCGCTCGGAAGCGAAGATTTCTGTGTTGGATCGCGGGTTTTTGTTTGGTGATGGTGTGTATGAGGTGGTGCCAGTTTATCAGCGTAGATTATTTCGTTCTGACCAGCACCTGGCGCGCTTATTTCGTGGGTTAAGTGAGCTGCGCATCGCGAATCCACATAGCAAAGAAGAATGGCTAGCCTTGATTGCGCAAGTCGTCGCGGTGCAGGAATTTGATGATCAATTAATCTATCTGCAAGTCACGCGTGGCGCGACTAGCAAACGCAGCCATACCTTCCCCAATCCACCTGTCCCGCCTACCGTGTTCATCATGAGTTCACCGTGGCCGACCACGTTTGACGCTGTGCGGGCGCAAGGTGTGGCGTGCGTTTCGCTAGAAGATCAGCGTTGGTTGCGCTGCGACTTAAAAACCATTTCTCTGCTTGGCAACGTGTTAGCGGCGCAGCATGCGGAAGACCACGATGCGGTGGAATCCATCCAATTCCGCGATGGCTATTTAACCGAAGGCTCGGCAACAAATGTGTGGATCGTAAAGAACGGCATGCTGTCTGGCCCGAACAAAGATCACTTGATTTTGGAAGGGATACGCTATGGCTTGATCGAAGAACTCTGCCACGCGAATGCGATTCCATGTGAAACTCGCAAAATCAGCCGCGAAGAAGTGTTTGCCGCGGATGAAATCATGATTTCATCGGCAACGAAAGAAATTTTGCCCGTGGTGAGCGTGGATGGGCAGGTGATAGGTGAGGGTAAGCCGGGGGCATTGTATGCGAAATTGTTTGCAGCGTATCAACGGGTGAAGGCGGATTTGCTGAAGTAATGTCTGCGCTGCCAACGGCTGTTTGCAAAAGTCAAATACCGTTATTATTGATATGTCCCCCATATGCACTTGAACAATGGGGGCATACCCTTTCTTATTCACATCGCTACCAAGGTCGCCGAATATTGGTGACACCCTGAACAAGTCGAACCACATTATTTCGAGCAATATCAAACACGCCCGGCTGTCTCATCACTGGGCGTTTTTTTCATTTGGTTTTCTGTCCCTGTTGAGAACTGGGATATGATCAATGTTTAATTTGTTAGCAATCTTAGAATTGCGGCAAAGTAAATATCATCATAAAAAATATTCCATTCGGAGACAGCATGAAACAAATCCCACCGTATTTCTTACAATCCACCCGACCACTCCTGCTTGCCTTGCTCGTCACCAGCGCTTGCCAAGTCATGGCAGCGGAGCGCTATGATGTAGATCGTAATCCTGTGCCCGCAACCGCAACTTTCACTGGGGAAACCGC
>JACPVY010000495.1 GCA_016197345.1 Burkholderiales bacterium | reverse complement strand
GTATTCCCGCCAGCCTCCGCAGAGGATCGCTCTATCTCCTCAGGCGATCGCCCTATGTGCGTATCCATTTCTCAGCCATTGCTCCCTGTTCCGCTTATAATCGAGGGGCGCTTGTTGAGCGCATTTATTGCGCGAGAGGCAGAGGCCGTGTGCAAGATTTACTATCGGCAACCGGTCACAGGGCGCTTCTACGAAGTGAAGGCAGGGCAAGAGTAAAGTGGCAAGCGCGCTGCCCTAAGCGATGTATTCGCCTAGCGCTTGTTTATTCGCTTCCCACGCCCGGCCATATTCGAGCAAGCGCGCGAGGTCGGTAGCTAGTTCTGCGCTAACACGGCTGCTAATTAAGTGCAGCATCATGTCTATGCAGAGGCAGACACCGCCCCCGGTCACCACCGTGCCTTCATCGACAATGGCTTTTTTGACGACCTTGATTTCTGGGAAATTTTGCGCCATCCGTTCGATTGGCAGTAATTCGTTGGGTACCCCTTCGCAGCGGGTGGTCGCTTGTTTGCCATCGAGTACCCCAGCATGGGCGAGTAAGAAGCCACCAGTGCAAACCGAGCTTAGCGTGGTGTTACTGGCGCGCTGGCGGAAAAATGCCATCGTTGCTTCGTCTTTCGATTGCTGAGGCCAAGTCGCGCCGCCTGTAATGACGATGATATCGACTGCTGGCAAATCGTCATAACCGTAATCAGCCACCACTTTTAAGTCATTGGCTAACGTCACCACCCCCGCCTTGGGCGCAAATACGACATAATCAATTTTGTCACTCAAGCGCTTCGCCATCGACAACACGCCGATTGTTGCAATATCAATAGGCTCGACTCCATCAAACAAGAAAATACCGAATTTCATGCTTACCCCCGTCACAAGTGGAAAGATGAGCCGTCAAGCTGGCCCGTTGGCGATGACGTGATGCTACTCTGAAATGGCATGCGCTGCTAGCGCCATAGCGCCGCCACTGACAAGCCAGAAATCATCCCACTAGCGTTTGGGGGTGAGGGGTGCTGCTGGATCGGCAAAAATCTTTTGCAAGCTACCGTCGGTGTGCATTTGGCGCATGACATGTTCAATTTCAGGCAATAAATGGGCTTTTTGTTTAGATAAATACAGAAACAATGGCTCGCTCGTAAAGGGCTGAATATAGAAATCTTTGGTTTGTTGGCGTTCTTCTTGTAGCAATTCCTGAATCCGCTCAACCGAGATCAAACATACATCGCTGCGCTTGGCCAATAGCATGCCAATGCAGGAGTGATAGTGATCAATCGGATGGAGTTGCGCGATTTCGCTATGTTTTTCAATGAATTTATAGCCGCGAATATAGCTCACGCGTAGTGGCCGTAGGTCTTGCCATGTGCGTGCTTGATTGGCATTGGCATTATTGGCCAGCGCTAAAATGGCGAAATGGGCGAGCGTGAGTTGGGTCGGTACCTTGACCGCTTCGGGCACGATGTTCGCAAATAGTTCAGCGCGGCCAACTTCGACATCGATCATGCCTTGTCTTAGCAATGCTTCCACCCTTTGCGGCGGATAGGACTCGAGAGCGCAGTGCCAGCCAAGTTTGTTGCAAAGCGTGCTAACAAATAATTGCCTTTGCTTAAACGCATGATTTTCGGCCTTGACTTGCGTCGAAAAGCGCATAGTCTGCACTTCGCTGGCCCCGCAAGGGGTGGGCACGACAGCATGCAACATGAGGCAAACAGCGACGAAGCAGCGAATTAAATGCATCATGTCTCCGTTGAACGCGATGGTCTTGCCCATTCTAGGCTAAAAAATGGAAACGGAGACTTGATTTTGCCCGCAGGCACTCTTGCTTGCAGTGAAATTGATGGCAACGCTAACGATTTTATTTGCGCTATTTGGGTGGCGGAAGTACCATCGACGTTTTGCGCGGTAGAATTTGGGTGAATTGTTTGAATTATTTGAATTGGTTTGACCGTAGTACCCTGCTAACAATACAATGACGAAATGATTTCCGAATTTCAACAACTTTCCCAAAAAATTGAGCAATTAGCGATGCTAGCGCAGCAACTGCGCAGCGAAAACGCTGAATTGCGTTTGCAAATCTCCAGCCTGCGTGCCGAAAATGCTTCGGCGAATGAGCGCATCCATCTCGCCTACCAACGCGTTACCTCTATCCTAGATAAATTGCCACCCGAGCCCATTGTCGAAGTGGACGCAGGGGAATTGGCTGAATTAGAGGGACAGGTTGAGGCTGAAGGGCAGGAAGGGGAGCGCACATGATACAACTCGACGTCACCATCATGGGGCAGGCATATCGCCTTGCTTGCAAAAAAGGTGAAGAAAAAGCCTTGCAAGACGCTGTAGATTATCTCAATAGCAAGGTCAATCAAATTCGC
>JACPVY010000494.1 GCA_016197345.1 Burkholderiales bacterium | reverse complement strand
GAAAAATTTCAGTACATACTGGTTGATGAATTTCAGGATACAAGCGGCACACAAAATAAATTGGTGCAGTTGCTCATCAGTTACTGGGATAAACCAAATGTGTTTGTAGTGGGTGATGATGATCAGAGCATTTACGCCTTTCGTGGTGCGAACGTCGGCAATATGACGTCATTTGAGCGTGAATATCGCGTATCTGAAATCATCAAGCTAGAGCAAAATTATCGCTCGCACGGCAATATCCTCGATTGCGCGAATGGCTTAATTGAGCACAATAGCGAGCGACTTGGTAAGGTTTTACGCACCGATGCCGGGCATGGCGAACCAGTGCGGATTTATGAAGCGACTTCGGATTTAGCCGAAGCGCAGTGGATCGTCGAAGAAGTGAAAAGCTTGATTGGCGGCGGTGCGCTACGGCGTGAAATTGCGATTTTGTATCGTTCGAATGCGCAATCGCGGGTGCTAGAGCATGCGCTGTTTTCGGCGGGGGTGCCGTATCACGTCTATGGCGGTTTGCGTTATTTTCAGCGCGCTGAAATCAAGCATGCGATTTCGTATTTGCAATTGATGGATAACCCGCATAACGATTCGGCCTTTATGCGCGTCGTCAATTTCCCCACGCGTGGCATAGGGGCGAAAGCGCAAGAGGGCTTGCAAGACGTGGCGCGTAGCCGTGGTTGTTCGCTATATTCAGCGGTGCAGCATGTGGCCGGGAAGGCCGGCACGACGCTAGCAAAATTTATCAACTTGATTGAAGCCATGCGCTTTGAGTGTAGCCAACTGCCACTAGCCGATATGGTGCAGGTGGTGCTAGAGCAATCAGGATTGTTGCCGCATTATCAGGCTGAAAAAGATGGTGCGGAGCGGGTGGAAAACTTGCAGCAATTGGTCGGTGCGGCGAATTTATTTATCGGTGAAGAAGGCTTTGATCGCCATCAACCTGCACTTGCTGGGCCAGCGATCGTAGCGCAGAGTAATTTAGCAGTGGCGGGCGAGGTGGAAGTGTTAGACGCCGATGCGCCGCTGCAAATGGTGATGTCGCCGTTGTCGGCATTTTTATCACATGCTTCGCTAGAGGCGGGTGATAACCAAGCCCAAGCGGGGCAAGATGCGTTGCAATTGATGACGGTGCATGCGGCAAAAGGGTTGGAATTTGATGCGGTGTTTATTACGGGCGTTGAACAAGGCTTATTTCCACATGAAAATAGCGTCAACGAGCAGGGCGGCGTTGAGGAAGAGCGGCGTTTGATGTACGTCGCCATCACGCGCGCGCGCCAGCGCTTGTACATGTCGTACGCGCAAAGCCGCATGTTACATGGGCAAAGCCGCTATCAAACGCGGTCCAACTTTTTAGCGGAATTGCCAGAGCAATGCCTGAAGTGGTTGACGCCGAAAGTGTCGGGCAATTGGTTTAGCGCGGCCCCCAAATCGGCATGGGATGAGGCAAGTGAAGTTGTGTCGAATCGGATGTCGGCGCAAATTGCGCAAAAAAGCACGGGCTGGCGCATCGGCCAAGGCGTGCGCCATAATCGTTTTGGTGAGGGCGTGATTGTCGGCGTTGAAGGGAGTGGCGAAAATGGCCGCGCTACTATCAATTTTGCCGAATTTGGCAAGAAGGTGTTGGACTTGGGTGTGGCCAAGCTTGAGAAAATTTAAAGCGTGGTGGGCGAGTCGGCCGCCCACCATGTTTCGCCTGCATTGAGCTTGTTAGCCGGCTTTCACCTGCCGTATCCAGACATCGCCATTGCTCACGTTAAAAATTACTTCGCGGTGGCCGTTGCCATATAAATCTTCTGAAACGATGGGGATGCCATGGCTGCGTAATAGCATTTTCGCGGTCTCGCCATTTTTTTTGCCGACGTTGAGATTGTCTTCCATACGACGCCCCGGAAACATATTGCCACCGCCAAAGACTTTAGCATGGCATTTTTCAACCGGAATATCGTTTTGCCGTAATTCTTTCATCATCAATAGCATGACTTCGTCGGCATATTTGCCGTCTAGTGCGGTGGCGCTACGTCTTTCGGTTGCAGGTCGATTCGATTTGCGCCTGTCCATTTCTAATGCGCCAGCGGGGCGGCTTGATAGCAAGAAGTGGCACATGGCGCCGAAGCGTCGGGTTGGGTGCCATAGCGTGATAGAGACACAGGACCCGAGTAGCGTGCGGACTTGGAACGAGTCGTCGCCAACAAAATATTCGCCGGGATCAAGAAAGATTTCGATGGCGGAATCATCCAACTCCATCGCGGTTTTATCGTGACCACCGTTATCATCGTAAAGTATAGGCATGATGCTTGCTCACAAACATGTGTCGTTGCAGGGCAGAGCGTGAAGGCAGATATCGTGTCCCTATTTTGCGGGTACAGACTCATTTTAATGGAAATGCCTCTCTCTGGACTTAAGCTAGGCATATTTATTCAGCCTAGGTTGACAGAGCTTGGGCTGGGCTGCCGTCCGAATGGAAAACGAGCGTCAGGTAGTGGGCGCTGATTGCAAATGCTAATGGTTCGCGTCGGAATGCGCAGAACGAATGATCAAACAATATGAAAATACTTTATTGCGCGGCAAGATTTTCTAGCTTTTCCGCAGCAAATACATGTTCATAAGTGCAATATAGCGTACAAAAAAATATTGATAACATGGCTAATTGCATCAGTAAAGATATTGCTAAACCAATTAAAACCGGGTGGGAAAATAGTAAAACTAAAGGGAAGCTAATCAAAGCTGAGAAAAATATACCAGTAAAGAATAAGGCAATCAAGCCTATACCATAAATAATAAATGCGCGGCTAGATTGCCAAATCGCGGCGAAGCTGTAGAAAATCGCTTTCGAGAGCGGCATGCCGCGCCAGCTCACCAGTGGTGGCGCGAAGCACAGTGCCATCAAGAATGGCAAGATGACTAAGGCGGCGCCAGTGCTGGCAGCGAGCATATTGACTGGATCGATTTGGACTTTGGGTGCGTTGATTTGTCCGCTGAGAATTTGCCACGACTGCTCGTCACCGATCACAACAAAAATGCCATAGGCGGCCATGCTCGCCAATCCGACAGCCATGACGAAGAAAATCCCGAGCTGCACCTGTGGTCGTAGCGCCCTCGGCGTGAAATACTGCAGCATACTAATCGACCAAACCGATTCATTTTTCGCAATTTGGCGGCAGGCATGCATCATCACCAACACACCAGTCGGCAACAACAGCGCGGTAAATGGGCCAAGCAGGGGCAGTGCTGCTAACAGCGTAAATACGGTGGCATAGAGCAAGGAGAGCGCAACCATTTCGCCGGGATTGCGCCGAAATAACTGCAATCCTTGCTTCAGCCATAGCCAACCGTGTTCTGCTGGGTGGCTGGTCATGCCGCGCCTTCGTGTAAAGACGGTGCCACATCGGCGATGCGTAGGCGCAAAATCCGCTCGAAATGGCTGGGGTCGTGCGGGGTTAGCATTTCGGCGGCACGTGGCAGATAAAAGTCGTATAAGCGTGACAGCCAAAAACGTAGCGCTGCCGCTCTGAGCATCGGTTGCCATGCAGCGTGTTCGGCCGTCGTGAATGGGCGCACGCGCGTGTAGGCGTCGAGCATCGCGCGCACGCGTTGCGGGTCGAGCACGCCTAAACAAAAAAAAATCTAAAATCAAAAATCATGTCGCT
>JACPVY010000493.1 GCA_016197345.1 Burkholderiales bacterium | reverse complement strand
CATATGAAGGTAAAATTTTAGTCGATGCCGCATTGCGCGAAAAAGCAGAATTTGCGCAAATTAATCTGATCGAACCCTTGCCCGAATTGGTGCCGTTCGATGTCATCTTTTTGCGTAATGTGATGATTTATTTTGAGACTGATGTCAAACGTAAGGTCGTTGCCCAACTCATTTCCAACTTGACGCCCGATGGGGTCTTATTTGTAGGATTGGCGGAATCTCTGAATGGCTTGCTCGATGACTTAGTAGCGATTGGACCGGGAGCATATCGGCGTGATCGGCGGCGTGAACGCTAAAGGACATAGCTAGCGCCTAGGGGCGCAACCTAAGTAGCCTTCGCCGCTGATTGCACAACAGAGACTGAAAGAGCGCGCATATGATGCAAACAAAAGACCACGACGGCACAAAAATGATCAAAGTCTTGATCGTGGATGATTCTGCTGTGGTGCGCCAAGTGATGAGCCAAGTATTGGCTAAAGATCCGCATATTCAGGTCATCGGAGTTGCATCGGATCCCATCGTCGCTCGCGAAAAAATGGAATTGGACTGGCCGGATGTGATCGTGCTCGACGTCGAGATGCCGCGCATGGATGGCATTACTTTTTTGCGACAATTGATGTCGCAGCGTCCGGTTCCCGTCGTGATTTGCTCAACCTTGACTGAAAAGGGGGCGGAAACGACGATGCAGGCGCTTGCCGCTGGCGCGGTTGCCTACGTCACTAAACCAAAGCTGGGGCTGAAAGATTTCATCTCTGATTCTGCGGCCGAACTGATCAAAAACGTCAAAATGGCTGCCAATGCGCGGCCACGCGTCATTCCAGCTTCGCACCATGCGAATGCCCACCCCCCCCATTCCGCACACAACGCCCATACCTTGCCCGCCTTGGGCTTGCATGCACATGGGCATGGCGCTGCGCCTTTGCACGACAGCGGCCATACGGTGTCGGCGCACGAACATGGCATTAGCATGGGCTTGAGTAAGACCACTGACCGCGTGGTAGCGATTGGCACCTCGACGGGTGGCACGCAAGCGCTAGAAGTGGTCTTATCGGCGCTACCAAGGGTCTGCCCTGGGATTGTGATTGTCCAGCATATGCCAGAAAAATTTACGGCGATGTTTGCCAATCGCCTCAATACCATTTGTCAGATTGAAGTCAAAGAAGCGCGCCATGGTGATCATGTTATTGCTGGTCGTGCCCTGATCGCACCCGGAGGATTACATATGCGTCTGGTCAGAAATGGCGCATACTACCAAGTAGATATCGTCGATGGCCCGCCAATGAATCGGCATAAACCCTCGGTTGATATGCTATTTAAATCCGTGGCGCAAGTGGCTGGCAAAAATGCATTGGGCATCATCATGACGGGAATGGGGGATGATGGCGCGCGTGGTTTGCGCGAAATGCACGATGCAGGAGCAAAAACGATTGCCGAAGATGAAGCCAGTTGCGTGGTATTTGGTATGCCTAAAGAGGCAATCAAGCTAGGCGCGGTGGATCTCGAGTTACCTCTGGATCAAATCGCAGCGGAGATTGTCCGGTTTCACAAATAACACCAAGGCCTTTTATGGATCAGGTGCAGGCGCTGTTACAACAGCTCAAACAAAACTATATTGATGAAATGCCTGACCGACTCGACAAGCTCGAGTATTTGGTGCTGGAGTTGGAGCGTGATGGTTTTTCGCAAGAGCGATTCCATGAGCTTTATCGGCAAGTACATAGTTTAAAGGGCAGTGGCGGCACCTATGGCTTGCATGTGATTACCAGCATTTGCCATCCGTTTGAGGATTTCCTCAGCTCCCTTGATGAAAAAGTCGATATGCATGCGATAGGCTTTGCCAATATTGCCTTGTCATATCTGGATATTTTGCGCGACGTCGCTGAGCGTCTGGGGAAGAAGTTTGATACCGAATTTGATGTCGAACGATTGCTTTCAGGTCTGCGTCAACGCAGTTTCGAAC
The DNA here is from genome assembly GCA_016197345.1 of Burkholderiales bacterium. Classification (GTDB taxonomy): domain Bacteria; phylum Pseudomonadota; class Gammaproteobacteria; order Burkholderiales; family Burkholderiaceae_D; genus JACPVY01. The sequence continues at coordinate 7,020 of JACPVY010000493.1, read as the reverse complement.
CAAAGTTTCATGCATTGCTGGTGGAAAATTCTTCCACCGTGATCAAACTAATCAGTCGGATTTTGCATCAATACCAATTTCGGGTGTCGGTACAAGATGACGGCTATCAAGCTTTGGGGCGGATGTTGGCTGAGCGATTTGACTTGTTGATTACGGCACAAGAGGTGAAGCATTTGAATGGCACTGCGGTGATCGCCGCAGTGAAATTGGCGCAAATTGGCTATGCACCGCGCAAAACGATCTTATTGACAGCCAATCCCATGCCACCATTGGCGGATTATGGAGCTGATTTTACCTTGAATAAAAATGATCAATTGAGCACGCGTTTGCATGCCTTGCTCAAAACGCTAGTGCATGATTTTGATACCTGAGCGCTGCCCAGCCCATCGCAGCTCGACTTGATTTGACGCGTACCGAAAGGATCGTAAGTGATTAAACTGCATGTTCGACAAGCCCACGCGAGATATCAAGCGAGCGCATGGCTTATCGTCATCTGCCGCGCCTTGTTTTCTGTTCGTGTTATCAGTTGCTGTTTGTTTGTTGGATGTTGCTTAAGTTTTGCTACACCAAGCTTGGCGGCGCAAAAAGTGCGGCTGCAATTGAAATGGCTACATCAATTTCAATTTGCCGGCTATTACGCAGCCTTAGAGCAAGGCTATTATCGTGATGTGGGTTTGGATGTTGAGTTAGTGCCGGCGGTGCCGGGGCAAGATTCACAAGAAGAAGTGTTGCAGGGGCGGGCGCAGTTTGGTATTTCAAATAGTAGTTTGATCTTGCAACGTGGCCGAGGTAAGCCGGTGGTTGTGCTCGCCTCGGTGTATCAGCATTCGCCGGAAGTGTTGTTGGTACGCAAAGATACTGGCATTACACGCGCCGAGCAATTGGTTGGTAAGCGCGTGATGTTGGGCAAACATAATGAGGAATTATTGGCTTTTTTCAGAAAGCTGAATATTCCCCTCGATAGTATTGAACAGGTCGAGCATAGTTTTAAGTCGCAAGATTTAATCCAAGGGCGGGTCGATGCTATGTCGGTGTATGTCACCGATCCGCTGTATAGCACAGAAACACTCGGTTCGACCTACATCGCTTTTTCGCCGCGTGCAGTTGGCATTGATTTTTATGGCGATGTGCTCTACACCACAGAACAAGTCATCGCGCAAGACCCGCAAATGGTCAGAAAATTTCGCGCCGCTAGCATGAAGGGGTGGGAATATGCGATGTCGCATCAGGCAGAATTGGTCGACCTGATTTACAAAAAATATTCACAACGGTTTAGCCGCGAAAATCTCACCTATGAAGCCAATCAAAGCATACCGTTGCTGTTCAATAATGTCGTCGAAATCGGCTATACCAACCCTAAACGCTGGAAACACATCGCCGCGACCTATGCCGATCTAGGCATGTTACCGAATGACTTCCCGATTACGGGATTTCTCTATGATGACAGCAAACCAACGCTACCCAACTGGGTGTATGGCGCGGCGGTGGCCTTGGTTGCGCTGTTGTTAGCCAGTGTGATCTTGACCCTACGGTATTTGCGCAGTAACCGCCATTTGCAGCAAGAATTTCAAGCCCAGTTAGCCAAGTTTGAAGAATTACGACTTGGAAAAGAGCGCCTCTCGCTAGCCTTGAAAGGCGCGGGCGATGGCGTTTGGGATTGGGATAATGTGACGGGAAATGTGCGCTATTCCAAATCATACAAGGCGATGCTGGGCTTTCGTGAAAGTGAATTTGCCGACCGCCCCAAAGAATGGATGGAGCGCGTCCATCCCGATGATAGGGCCGAAATGGCGGCGGGTGTCCGACGCTATTTTTCCGCCAAAGCAGAGCCGGAAGGCCGCGAACCGAGCTTTTCTAGCGAATACCGTATGCGCTGCAAAGATGGTAGTTGGAAATGGATGCTGTCGCGCGGCAATGTGGTCGAGCGTGACGGTGAAGGAAAGCCGCTGCGCATGATAGGGACCTTGTCCGATATCACCCAACGCAAAGAAGCCGAGCGGCAACAATTGCAGCAACTGATCGATGCGACCCCGGACGCGATCATCATCATCAACCAGCAAGGGCTGATTCGCTATATCAATCAATCTGCGATTGTTTTATTTGGTTATCCACGCGAGCAATTGGTTGGCCAATCCGTAGAGATGTTGGTGCCGCTCACGCTGCGCGATACCCATCAAAACTTACGGAAGACACTCACTAGCCAGACGATAGAATTGCGGCAAATGTTACAGCGGCGCTTACCCGTGATGGCCTTGCGGCATGATGGAATCGAGATTCCGGTCGAAGTGAGCCTTTGTTCGGCTGAATTAAATGCGCAAATGATGGTGGTGGCGACGGTGTCCGATTTGTCGGAACGAAAAATTTTCGAAGAGAATTTGCGCAGCAGTGAAGAGCGGTATCGGCAAATTGTCGAAACTGCGGTGGAAGGGGTGTGGATCATTGATTTGCAAGGCAAAACCATCTTCGTCAATCCGCGCCTGACACAAATGCTGGGGTATAGCGAAGAGCAGATCATCGGGCGTCCGCTGACTGACTTCATGGATGATGAAGGTTTAGAGTTGGCGCGCGTGTTTTTGCAGCAGGTCGAAGAGGGAAGTACTAAACGTTGTGATTTGAAATTTTGCCGCGCAGATCAATCGAGTTTATGGGCGGCGATGGCCGCTACTCCTGTGCGCGATAGCGAAGGCAAGATGTCTGGCGCGATGGCAATGATTACCGACGTCTCTGAGCGCCGCAATGCAGTTGATGCCTTGACTGCCAATAATCAACGTCTAGCGTCGATTTTCAATGCGGTCACCAATGGCGTCATTTTGCAAAATGAACAAGGCAAAATTCTGGAACGCAATACGGCGGCGATTGCCATGCTCAATCTGGATGAAGAAGATGGCTTGCCACAGAATTGGGCGCTCATCGGCGAAAATGGCCGCCGACTACGCAAAGAAAATTTCCCTCTGACGATGGCATGGCAATCGGGCGCGGCAGTGCGTGATGTGGTGGTTGGCGTACGGCGAGAGGGCGGTGGTATTCGCTGGTTGTCGGTGAATGTCGAACCGATACGCGATATCGACGGAAAAATTATCCAGATGGTCAGTAGTTTTACCGATATTACTGAGCGCAAACAAGCCGCCGATTTATTGCGCGAAAGCGAAGAACGGTTGCAAGAAATCATCGAAGCACTACCGGTAGCGCTGTTTATCAAAGACGCGCAAGAACGCTTTTTGATGATCAACCATGCGAGCGAAATTCAATTTGGTTTGACGGCGGCTAACTTGAATGAGATTAGCGCGACCCAATTTTTGCAGCCAGAAGAAGTGGAAATGCACGTCGAGCTTGATCAGCGCGCTTGGAATAGCCGCGCTTTGTTAGAGTGCGAAGAGCAATTATGGCATGTCGGTAAAGGGGAAAAACGGCATATCCGCACCTATCGCAAACCAGTGTTCGATAAATTGGGACATGCAGCGTATTTGATCTATGTCTGCGTTGACGTGACCGAGCATCGTCGCGCGGAAATTGCCTTGCGCGAATTGAATGAAAGCTTAGAAGAGCGCGTCGCTAACCGCACCCTGCAATTGGCACAGGCGAAAAAAGTAGCGGAAGAAGCGAGTAATTCAAAAGGCATTTTCCTCGCCAATATGAGCCATGAAATTCGTACCCCGATGAATGGCGTGATAGGGATGGCGTATTTAGCTTTACAGACTGAGTTGACGCCTAAGCAACGCGATTACATCCAAAAAATCCAATACGCTGGCGAATATTTGCTGGGCATCATCGATGACATTCTGGATTTTTCAAAAATCGAAGCCGGTAAGATGGAATTGGAAGAAGGCGAATTTTCGATTGAAAGCTTAATGCAAGGGCTGGAAAACGTGGTTGCGGTGCGACTCGAAAGCAAGGATTTAACGCTGAAGATGTCAATGGCAGAAAATCTGCCGCCTGTCCTGATCGGCGATCAATTGCGTTTGTCGCAAATTTTGGTCAATCTCGTCAATAACGCCGTCAAGTTTAGTAATCAGGGTGAAATCCAAGTGCGTATTTCACTCAAAGAAAGCGATGAACAAAGCTGCTTGCTGTTTTTCGAAGTAGAAGATCAAGGGATAGGGATTAGTGAAGAAAGCCTGAAAAAATTATTTCTATCCTTTCAGCAAGCCGATACCTCCACCACGCGTGAATATGGCGGCACTGGCTTGGGGCTAGTCATTTGCAAGGAAATGGTGCAATTGATGGGCGGTGAAATTGGTGTCAACAGCACCTTAGGCGTCGGCAGTAGTTTTTGGTTTACTGCACGTCTTGGGCTAGGTCAGCTAAGCGCGGACAGCGCCGACAAAAAAGAAAATGCGGTGGCGGCGTTACGCAATTGCTTGCAAGACTATTCCATCTTGTTAGCGGAAGACAATCCTTTCAATCAACAAATTGCCAGCGAAATTTTGCAGCAAGCAGGGGCGCAAGTGGTGGTGGTGAATAACGGCCTCGAAGCGCTAGAGCAATTACGGCAACAGAAATTTGATTGCGTGCTGATGGATGTGCAAATGCCGCAAATGGATGGCTTGCAGGCGACGCGCGTGTTGCGGAATGATCCCGCTTTTCAGCAGATCTTGATTATCGCGATGACGGCCAATGCCACAGTACAAGACCGTCAAGCTTGTCTTGATTGCGGGATGAATGCGTTTGTCACCAAGCCAATTCAACCGATGTTGTTATACGAAACCCTGCTCGGTTGGCTGAAGGGGCGGTGTGTGATTGAAGAAGTGGTGCCGAAAGCGAGCGGTTCCTTGCCAACCAATGCGGATATCATCGATTTACGGGTATTGGCGAATCTCATTGGCGGCGGCACGCAAAATATCGCCAAGTTTACGCATGAGTTTTTACGGAGCTGCGAGCATGGTATGCAAGAGTTTGATGGCGCCTTGCAAGCGCAAGATCTTGAACGCTGTGCGGCGATTGCTCATCGCATGAAATCAGCGGCAAAAACCGTGGGCGCGTTAGGTTTTTCTCGCTTATGCCAGCAAATAGAATCGCTTGGCAATGAAAGTAATGAAAGCAACGAGGCGATAGTGCGTGATTTAGCGCAGCAAATGCATCAATTATTGGCGCAGATACACGAGGAAGTCGCGCAATACCCTGAATTGTCACCCAGCTAGCCAAGCGTAGTAGCGAGTAAGAATCGCGCCTGCATTATCATGCAGGCTTTGCCGTTTGCCTTGATGTCGCCATGTCTATTCGCGTTTCCCAAAAAAATGTCTCCCCCTTGCCTGCCAAAGAAGGTGTACAGGCGAGTTATGTCTGGCTGCCAGTAGGCAATTGGGCGACGCTTCAGGATTTTTTGCAGCAACGTTTTCCGTTTGTCGCACTTGATATTTGGCAAGCAAGGGCGGCGAAGGGCGAGTTGCAAGATCAGCGTGGCCAGCACTTGACGCTAGAGATGCCTTATCGCGCTGGCTTACAAGTGTTTTACTACCGCGAATTGGAGCGTGAAACACCCATCCCCTTTCAGGCAAGCCTATTACACCTTGATCAACACTTATTGGTAGTGGATAAGCCGCATTTTTTGCCAGTGATTCCTAGCGGCCGCTTTTTGCAAGAAACCTTGCTGGTGCGCTTACGCAAGGAATACGATTTGCCACACCTTGCGCCCCTGCATCGCTTGGATAGAGAAACCGCCGGTGTGGTGCTGTTTTCGCATAACCCAGCTAGCCGTGGGCGGTATCAAAATCTGTTTCAACAGCGGGTGGTTGAAAAGACCTATGAAGCTGTGGCGGCACCGCTGCACGCGCGCGACGCGGCTTTCCCCTTTTTATATGCAAGCCGGATAGAGCAGGGTGAACCGTTTTTTGTGATGCAAGAAGTGGCGGGCGAAGCGAATGCCCAGACTTGGATAGATGTGCTGGCACGGCGGGAGCGATTCTGGCACTACCAACTACGTCCGATTACGGGACGCACCCATCAATTGCGGGTACACATGAATGCGCTTGGCTGCCCAATTTTGCACGATGCATTTTATCCGATTGCCTTACCCTGCAAAGGGGATGATTTTGCGACGCCCTTGCAATTACTGGCTAGAAGTGTCACCTTTCCTGATCCCTTGACGGGAGAAACGCGTCATTTTTGCAGTCAACGGCAATTACAGGTGTGGGCGAACCCCAGCGCTAGCTGATATCCACCGCGACCCCCAGCCCGACTACCACAATCGCTAGCCCTAGATGATAGGGCACCCCCTTGCTACCAAGTGGGTCGCCAACCCAAGCGCCGGATAGATGCACTGCATCACCACCGTTACCAGTGATATAAATCGTGTTGCCTATTTCGGAAAGATGCATGACATCGTTTGCCGTCAGTGTGATGCTGTTATTGCCGCTGCCATTGATGTCAATATTTTCGATCGAACGTAAATGGGACAGACCATTGATCGTATCGAGGGCAAGGTCAGCGCCGCTCAATTTCAAGGTGTCGTTACCGCCGCCGCCATCGATTAATTGAAAACTCAAATCGGTGATGGTAATCGTATCGTTACCCGCGCCAGCATGGATCACATCAGCGCCGCCGCCCGCTAATACTGTGTCATCACCAGCGCCAGCGCTAATCACATCGGCATTGCTGGTGCCAGTTAGCGTTTCGGCCTTACTCGTGCCTGCGAGCGTGGTGGCGAGGGTGAAATTGCCGCCAAAAAAGAGGTAAGCACTGCCCGCATTGGTTTGTGCAAATTGAGAGCCGATCACGATGTCGTCATAACCATCACCATTGACATCACCGACCCCAGCCAGCGACGCGCCAGCCTGATCGACATTTACCCCATCAAGGCGAAAGCCATTGCTACCCGTTAAGCTAGCGAGGCTGAGCGTGGCGTCAAACGGTGTTTTTTTGCCGTACACGATATAGCTCGAGCCTGCTTTGCTTTGTGCATAGGGGGCGCCGATCAGCAAATCATCAAGACCATCACCATTCACATCACCAGCGCGGCTGACGGCGATACCGCTTAAATCGCCAACACTCGCGCCGCCAATCACAAAGCCATTGCTGCCGTCT
>JACPVY010000492.1 GCA_016197345.1 Burkholderiales bacterium | reverse complement strand
TTCTAAATTACTATAATTTTTTGAAGTGTTGCAAAATTCAAGAAAAACATTTTTAACAATATAATATAACTTATACACCTTTCCATTTTTTGTTATATGTTTTCATTTTATGGCGTCCTTGACCATGTATTTCTACGTGATGCCGCGATGGATTGAGTACAATAGATGACTCTCTGACACTGTGCGGACTAGCCATGAACCAATTAGAACAACTCAAGCAATACACCACCGTTGTTGCCGACACGGGTGATTTTCAACTGATTAAAGCCTATACGCCGCAGGATGCAACGACCAATCCTTCTTTGATTTTGAAAGCAGTGCAAAAAGAGGAATACAAGCATCTGCTAGAAAAAGTCGCGCGTGATCATCGCGAGCTGCCAACCAGCAAAGTAGCGGATCATTTGCTAGTTGCCTTTGGTCTCGAAATCCTCAAACTGATACCTGGCCGTGTTTCAACCGAAACCGATGCCCGCCACTCTTTCGATACTGCCGCTACCGTCGAGCAGGGCCGCGAAATTATCAAACTCTATGAAGATGCTGGCATTGCGCGTGAACGTGTCTTGATCAAGATTGCTTCGACGTGGGAAGGGATTCGCGCTTCGCAGGTCTTGGAGCAAGAAGGCATCCATTGCAATATGACTCTGCTCTTTTCGCTGGCCCAAGCTATCGCCTGCGCAGAAGCGGGTGCCACGCTGATTTCACCATTCGTTGGCCGTATCTATGACTGGTATAAGAAAAATACCGGCATTGAACCTGTGGGCGCGGAAGACCCAGGCGTGCAATCAGTGAAGCGTATTTACAACTACTACCGTAAATTCGGCTATAAAACCGAGGTAATGGGCGCTAGTTTCCGCAATACATCACAGATCACCGAATTGGCTGGCTGCGATTTACTGACGATTAGCCCAGAATTACTGCAAGAATTATCGAATAGTGAAGCGCCTATCGAGCGCAAACTCAGCGCAGAAGCTGCACCAAGCGCACACGTCCACAAAATGTCGATTGACGAAAAAACCTTCCGTACGATGTTAAACGACGATGCGATGGGAACAGAGAAATTAGCTGAAGGTATTCGTCTTTTCTCAGCAGATGCAGGAAAATTGAAGCAATTGATTGTGGCGCTACGCTAACAAAGATGCCGGGCTAGTACGAGCCCTAGGACCTTGAGACAAGGGGTTCGATATTGCCAAGAACAAGGCATTTAAGAGAATATTCATTGAAGACGCCATGCTGACATTTGCCAGTGTGGCGTTTTTTTTCGCACTCATAGCCTAAGGTTATTTAAGTGAACTGAGGACTAAGCCTTAGGAAAATCACACATCGGCATAGCCCCACTACTTTACGGACTTGCTAGCGGATAACGAGTTGTTCGAAAAGTTGCCCTAGGTCGGCGCTTGCCAAGGCTCGCACAGCAAGCGACTGGAATATTGTTTATACACCGGCCATTTATAGCCCTACAAACTCCCTACTTCGCCCCCGCCCTTTTCGCTATACAAAGACTTCCTTTGCAGTATCAAGCTAAATCCCTTTAGGTAAGCCTACACGCATTTATGGCGCAACCGAGGTAGCCTGATTTCGATCTAGGCGCCATCCTAGGCACAATCACCCTCTGCTGGCTGTACTTCACAGCATTCTCTTTGACCTGCTTGCATCTACAGCTAAGCGTGCGCTCACGCCGGGTGCACTCGAAAAAAAACCCAGGTTTTGCAACCTGGGTTTTTCTTTACTTACCGACTTCTATCGTGTCAGATCGTTCGATTATTTGAACGAGGTGCTCATACGCGGGTAGAAAGTACGGCCCAATGGGCTGGAGTAGCGACCATCGTAACCAGCTTGGTTACCGCCACCGGAAGCGCGCACTGACAATGGTGGGTTTTCATCAAAAATATTGAGGATACCGCCAGTCAAGGTCAGGTTGTCTTTAACCGTCCACTTGGTTTGCCAATCGAAGGTGTTGTAAGCCTTGACTTGACGGCTGAAGTCGGTCAATGCATTAGCACCGATCACACCATTGGTCACAGGATAAACCGATGCACCTTGTGCAGAGGTTTGATCTTGGTAACCAGATTTGTAGTTCCAAGCCAACACATGGGTGAAGCGATCAGAGGTTTTCAAGGTTGCAGCTACACGCGATTGCAAACGCAACGCAACGTAGTTGTTTTCATCGAAACGACCAACGCTTTGAATCAAGGTATCGCCACCATCACCAGGAACGGTTTGCTCGGAACGATGAGTCCAAGTACCAGTCCATTGCAAGTCCAATTTGCCCAGTGGGGTAGCAGTACGCCAGTTGTGATTCCAGTCAACACCTTGATAGTGCGAAGTTGCCGCGTTGAATGGCGCAACCAAGCCAACCAATTTGTTCAAGCCTTGGGTCGAATCGAAGACCATGCTGAACAAACCGATGTTTTGAGCAAAGAATTTAGGATCATACAAATTCTGCTCAGGTTGGTTGATGATCTGATCTTTCATGCGGACATCCCACAGATCAAAGCCGAACGACAGATCTTTTGCCGCTTCAAACACAACACCAACGGTGAATTGTTTCGAAGTTTCAGGCTTCAAACCAGCCGAACCCGACAATGGGTTACCACCAGAAATCAAATCATACTGCGTTACGCCCATGCAACCTGCGCTTCTTGGGTCGCTTGGCAAATTCGCGAATGGGCAAGCATATTTACCAGAGGTCACGCCAGCGTTGCTGATTGGTGCAGCGATATCATTCAACGTTGGAGCACGGAAGCCAGTACCGTAGGAACCGCGAATCAACAAGGTATCGATTGGTTTCCAACGTGCAGCAATTTTGTAAGTACCTTTGCTGTACGAGTTACCCAAGGTTTTCGCGCCGATTGGATTGCCATCCAAGTCAAAGTTCACACTGCTGTCAACTTTGGAGTAGCTATCGTAACGTGCTGCACCAGTCACACTGAATTCTTTGGTGAAAGGCAATTCCAATTCAGCAAACAGACCTTGGTTTTTGCGGCTAACGTCCACTGGCAACGCGCCTGGAGCAGAACCCAGAGCGGTGTTGGTGAAGTTAGGCTGCATCACGTTTGGACCTTGGGTGATTGCGCTAGGATTGTAGAAATAACCTTGTTTGGAGTGGTCGTAGCCCAGACCCAAACCAGCATTACCACCACCTAATTTGAACAATTCGGTCGATGCACGCGCTGCAAATACTTGCAACTTGGTGTCGGTCGAGGAATCGCCGGTATGCAACACTGCTGGAGCCAGCAATGCTACGTTACCACCCGCTGCTGCAAACGGATCAAATTTACCGGAAGCGCGGATTGCTTTGTAAGCGTCATTGCCGAGGTAACCACCATCGTAGTCGTTGGTACCTTGCATTGCGGAATGGGTGTACGAAGTTTCGAAATCCCATTTACCGATAGAGCCACGCACACCTAAAGCCAGATGACGGGTATCAGCACCGTATTTGTTTTGACGGCCACCAGCATCAACAATACGCAAGTTCATTTTTGCTTTGCTAATGTCAGCTGGGGTCAAACCTAAGGTACCCAAGTATGGGGTGATGTAGGTTGCATACAGTGGATCGGTCAGCGGCAAGGACAAACCTTGTGCTGGAGGTGCAAAACGTGCGGTCACGTCAACTTTGCTCCACACTGCTTCGGAGAAGAAAGTCAAATCGTTCGTCAGTTTTTTGGTGAAAGAACCAAAGAAGCTGTCGCGACGGGTTTCAGGGATCAACTGCACAGTACCGGAGAAGTCAAACCAGCACGACGTTGCGCTAGGCACAAATGCGGTTGGATCTTTCACAGCAAAGGTGTTCGCTGCGCATTTACCGTCTTTGTAGAAGTTTGGCGACATAGTGATCGCGCCACGGCCACCAGTCAACGTCAAAGTTGCCGATGCTGGCGAGGTATTCACTGCCAATTGATACAAGGCGTAGTCTTTGCCGCCTTCAGAGAAACGACGCACACCAGTGTTTGCAAATTCACGGTCTTTTGCATTCAACTGATTTTGTTCGTCATGGGAGTAGGCCAACAAGACATTGTAGCCGTCTTTTTCAACATCGCCCCAGCCTTTGGAGATACCAACGCTACCGCTGGTGCCGCCTTTTTTCTGTGGCACTTGATAGTCAGCGTCGATCGACCATTGGGTTTGATCTTTCTTCAAGATGAAGTTGACCACACCTGCAATTGCGTCGGAACCGTACAGAGCCGAAGCACCGTCGGTCAACACTTCAATACGTTCCACTGCGGACAATGGGATGCTGTTCAAGTTCACGGCGCTGCCAGAACCAAACGACACCATACGGCGACCGTTCAACAACACCAAGGTGTATGCTTCACCGATCGAGTGGATCGATGCCGTAGTCGTACCGCCGCCGCCACCGTTAACGGATTGTGCGGAGGTGGTGAAGCCTTGCATGGAAGGCAAGGATTGAATCAAATCAGCAACGGTAGTAGCGCCGCTTTTTTTGATTTCTTCTTGGCTAAACGTTTGAACAGGCAATGCACCTTCTTTGCTGATACGTTTAATCGACGAACCAGTGATTTCAACGCGTTGAACAGGTACTTCGTCCGCAAAAGCTGGCAGGGCAGCAATACCCAAACCAGCCACCATACCGCCCGCGAACATCATTCGCAAAGAGCGTGCCATTACAGTTTCCATCATCATTATGAGAGTCCCTCCGGGTGAATTTCGGCTACGCGTGGTTTCTTCGATTATCTTGAAACCACATTATTGTCTCGATACACTTGGTGCGCAGAACATGAAAGAGCTTTTGCTACAAGTTCTTTTGACCCCGTATGAAAACATTGTGCTTGCCGCCTGTCAACCTTACAACAGTCGAAGTCGGCACAAACACAACAAATTGAGGCTAAAAAACCTCAATTTTCGTCAACTTTGAGCAAATTCAAGTGATTGAATCAGATAGATTATCCTAATAACAATTAACAAAAATTCTCAAAATATAACTTCTTACCGGGCGCTTTCTCCTATTGCAGCGCACCATAACAAGCTCAATCAAAGTAAAAATCTTTTGACAACTTATACTCAACACTTAGCCTCGCCACACGCCAGCTTCCATCCTGTTACCGCCATCGTATTTCCACACTTATCCACCACCATGCACCACTAGATTGACGCCACTGAAGTAACGGGAACGCACTCCTCCACTTCAATTGACAACACCACCGGAAGTTTTCCAAGCGCACATTGGCTGCTTCCCCCCCCACTATTTCCAGTTAAATTCTCTGGACATACCTGTTTGCGAGGAGCAATTCCAGCGACGCTAATTGAGCAAAATCCCGCCCCCTCCTATACCAGCCCGCACTCACCTACAGCTAAGAAAATTCCAACGCCGCGCTTGCACCATGCTTTGACATCACTGATGCACACCAAACAATGGGCTAGCACCGCAGCCCAAGATTTCCCCATTCACATGACAGTCTTAAAGATTGTGATCAATCAAGCCCAAAGTGACAGACCCAGTTCGATTTTTATGTTCCGAACGCTTAATTTGGGAAGCTGGCATCGACGTGTGCAGGGACATACCATTGAATTCCATGAGGGGAGTAATTTTAATCACAAGAGCCATATCTTTTTTAGCCATAGCAAACCTCAACACGGAGTGTCCCCGGCGAACTGAAGTGAATCGAATCGAGCATTTCACACACATTCGATGCACCAGTTTGCCTAGCCTCTTTTCTGCTAACCCACCGCCCAGATGCAACAGCCGCCATTTCAGCGCGCTTGATGCGAGAGCCAATAATAAAGACTGCTTTTGCTTTATCCGTTTTTATCTGAAACACCCTCTAGCGCAAACACGTAATGCGTGCAAGCACAGTCCAAGGCACAGCGATGACAGACTTTTTAATCCAACTGATTTCCGCATGATTTTTATTTTTAGATGCTTCATTCAATTCCCAATGTTTCCCAATGTTTCCCAATGTTTCCCAATGGAAATTTCTATTATATTTAATTTGGCTTTTATCTTTGCTTTGAGATGAAACCATTCCATCACATAGATAAAACTTACATTTTGCATTGTCGTTTTTTTACAAAATCAGGCCATAAAAACCAACAAGCAATATTTACCCCTACCATCTAGCAGAAAACTTTCCAACATGATAATTGGTTGAGCAACTTACACGAAACTTACTCGCAGAGGGAAAATCCAGCGAAATCAAGCACCTAGAGCAGCAAAAAAGAAGGAAAAAAAAGCCACTTTTCGTGCATTGCAACACCTATGAAAAGCAGGCTTTTTGGTGCAGCGCAGCACAAAAATTAATCATTTAAATTACACTTTTTTACACATAAATAATTTTGCCTGCTATAATGTTGCAGACCCAAATGCTGTGTCCTCGTTGTACCAGTGAAATCCGCACACAGCCAAAGGCAGAGAGTCAAGTTTTATCGCATCTGCAGTTCAGCATTTAAGCAATTACGAACCACAAAAATGTGGTCGCCATCAAATGAAAACCTAAGACCCAAGGGAGATGTATGAAGCGTAGTTTTTCGAAAATCCAAAGCGGTAAATCCGGAATATTTACCAAAGTGTTGTCTGGTGCATTCTTGGCACTAGCTGCAGCGTCTGCACAAGCGAGCACGATTAGCTTCGACAGCCTCGATCCAAACTTATTTGCTGGCGGCGACAGCTTTTCCGAAGCTGGTTTCAACATGACCGTAGTTGACAAAGCTGGCAGCGGTTTGGCTGGTGCAGCGATCAATGGCAGCAATGACTTTTCTTGCTCCATCATTTCTTGCCCAACCGGCAACGGCAGCACCTACTACGCTGGCTTGAATGATGGCGGTTTGAGCTTCAATCGCAACAACAACGGCGGCTTCGTTGTGAAATCGTTAGACTATAGCTTCATCGCTCCAGTCGGCGGTTTGATCGACTTTTCCGTCGGCAAACTGGTGTTGACTGGCACTGGCATGAACAACGTGACCGTGCAAACCACCGTAGATTTCTCGGCTCAAGTTAACGGCCAATTCACCTTCTCTAATTTCAATGTAGGCAATGCATTTAGCCACACCGTGTTGAAGCAGCTCGACATCAGCGCTTGCTTGTACACCGTTGACGGCTCTTGCATCAACCCAGCTGGCAACCAAGCACAATTCGCTTTGGATAATGTCAATGTTGCTGCCGTTCCTGAACCTTCGACATACGCCATGATGGGCTTGGGCTTGGCTGGTTTGGCCGCCTTGGCACGTCGTCGTCGCAATCAGGCTTAAGCTTAGGCTAAGCAAGCAGCAATTCTGCCAGCCTGCACTTCCCCTTATAACATGTCCCCTGTCGCCGCGCGGCGCTTGGGGGCATGGCGGGCTACAACCTACTCCAATAGAATAGATCAAGGATTTGAATATGAAATTACGTGCCACTTCTTGGGCAGCAATGATGTTGATGTCTGGCGTATTTGCGACTGCACAAGCAGACGATCTGCGTCGTCCATACATCGTGCAATTGGCTGACAAACCAGTCGCTAACTACACTGGCGAAATCGCTGGCTTGCCAGCAACCAAACCAGCAGCTGGTCAAACTTTGAACGTCGATGCGACCACCGTTCAAAATTACATCAACTACCTGCAACAAAAACAAAGCGATGTGCTCGCTGCTGTTGGTAACGCACCTGTTA
>JACPVY010000582.1 GCA_016197345.1 Burkholderiales bacterium | reverse complement strand
GCTGTGGTGACCGATGCTAGTCGCTAGCCAGTTTAGGCGGCCAGCATCGTTGTGGAATCGGTTTCATCGCCAGCGGCGAGGCGCTGCTGGTTATCCAAACTAGCACGCACATACGAACGGATGAATTGCACCACGCTATTGGCAAATTCATCGGCATCAATATCCGCCCCGCCAAATTTCCAGCGCTTCAAATGCCAATCTTGCACCAGAGACATGCAATGTGCTGCTAAGAGCGTGGTTTCTGATTTGGAAAAACGGCCTGTGGTTTTCAGCAAACTGGCTAAGTGATTTTGAATATTGAGTTCGGAACCTTTGGCGATATCACGCTGGTCGATTTGTAGCGTGCGCGATTCGAGGAAAACGAAATACGCCCAAGGTTGGAAAATTTCGGACAAAAAAACATGGGCGCGCAAAATGCATTCCATTTCATCCAAAGGCTGGGTGACATGCTTAAACCAACCGGGCAACAGTTCGGTGACATGGCGCACCAAATCTTCAATCATGCCAGCGAGTTGGTCTTTGTTTTCGATATAGCCATATAAACCGCCCATCGAAAGCCCAGTCTCACGACACAAATCACGCAAGGTCATGGCCCGAAAGCCGACCGTATTTGCCAGCCGAAAGGTTGCCAAAATGATTTTTTTCAGATTTTCTAGCGCCACTTCACGCCGCTTCACACCAATGCGGTCGCTATTACGATCGAGCAAATATTCCCAAACATTGGTCTCGTTAACAGGGCAAGCCTCACGAAACTGTGCCAGCGAGTAACGAACGGGAAGTGGAGCGATATTCATATGCATGCCTTATTGCCATTAATTCATAGAAACATTATAACATCGCTTAGCTATTTTTGCTTAGCACCATTTGCTGAGAATTTCTTCTAACCTGCATGCAACTGTAGCCAAAATCGTGCAAATTACCATCAAATTTCAGATCGTGAAATCACCAAAAAAGGACTTTTCAAGTCAATTGCTGCACCACGGCAAGCAATTCCCACACTAGCAGCACAATACAGCGCGTGCAAGCAATCTTTCCTCATAACAATCCTAAGTAAATCCTAAGCAAAATACGTGCTAGCGCTAGGTGGGTTCGCCATCCAACTTCACCAAACGCAACGCACCTCCCATGCGGCACAAAAAGCAAAGCAATCAGCCAAATAGCTTGATAGCAATGCAGCAAAATTGCGACAAATTTCTTTGCATATTGATAGTTAGAATAAATATTCGACATGCAAAATTTTTATGATGTCGCGATTGCAATCATATTTTTCTTCCCCTATACTCTGCCATTCGAAACCGAGCGCTCGCTTTACAAACAAAGCAACGCGCCACCTTCCAACCGACCAGGCACAAGATCTGGCGCAAATCCAACTTCCCCCGTTCTATTTTGGAGACAAAGAGTGAAAAAGCACTTGATCAAATTGGCAGGCCTTGGCTTGCTCGCGTCCCTGCCTATATCTGGTATTGCAGCTGGTTATACCCAAACCCAATACCCCATTGTCTTGGTGCACGGTTTGTTTGGCTTTGACAAAATCGGCCCGGTTGAATACTTCTATGGCATCCCTGCCGCATTACGCTCTGGCGGTGCCACTGTGTATACGCCGCAGGTCTCAGCAGCCAACAGCACCGAAGTGCGCGGCGAACAACCCTAACCTGCCACAAAATGCAATCGCCGCTGCGCAATCGCTCTCCACTGCCGGCTCCGCCAAATTTAACGCCCTGCATCCAGAAGGTTTGCCAACCACCGCTTGCGGCGAAGGTGCATATTCAGCACGCGGCGTATCGTATTTTTCATGGAGCGGTGGCAAGTCTTACACCAATATTTTCGACATTCTCGACCCAGCGATGGCCTTAACCTCGCTCGCATTTAGCGGCGAAAAGAACGATGGTTTGGTTGCGAGTTGCTCTAGCCATCTCGGCAAAGTGATTCGTGATGATTTCGCCATGAATCACGCCGATGAAATTAATCAAAGTGTCGGTATCGTCAACTTATTCGAAACCAATCCTGTGACGGTCTTCCGTCAACACGCCAATCGCTTGGCCAACATGGGTCTATAAGTTTGATGGTAGTGGGTTTTTCGTTCCCACTTGAAGGATTACATTCAGCCACGCGGAAAACGCCGCAAGTAGGGTGCTTGCATAGTGCGTTTTCCGAATATTCTGAAGCAGGCTCAGCATCGACGTCACTGGTCAGGTGTACTGATTACGCTGGACACTGCTCGGTAATCCTTCTTTTTTTCACCCTCTGCGCTAAATAGTCTTTTCCGCACCTTACCACATCCCGCACCGCCCTCGCCTATGCGCCATCGCGCAGGCAGGCGCACGTCTGCTCACAAACACTCTCGCACTGCAGCAAAAAAGATACATTCTTAGCCATTTTCTAGGCACTGAATTGTCTTTTTTTCTTGTTAAATTAAAAAAACTGCAATAGAATCCCTCATAGAAAAACCGAGCGAGCGCTCGTTTTAATGCAAACGGCGTTTGTTCGTTTCCTTCTCCATGCTGGCCAGCTTGGTTTTCATTGCAACACCATATCAATTTCAACAACATAATTCGGAGACAAAATGAAATCTCGTATGTGGAAATGCCTCGCCGCCTCGTTAGCCGTTGCTAGCACCTTGCCACTCGCCGCACACGCAGTTGGCTATACGCAAACCAAATACCCTATCGTGCTGGTACATGGTTTGTTTGGCTTCGACAATATCGGTCCGGTCGATTATTTCTATGGCATTCCTGCCGATTTGCGCGCTGGCGGTGCAAACGTCTATGTGACGCAAGTGTCGGCGGCAAATAGCACCGAAGTGCGCGGCGAACAGTTGTATTGGGAAGTCAAACGCACGCTAGCTGCTAGCGGCGCGCAAAAAGTCAATTTGATCGGTCATAGTCACGGCAGCCCAACTAGCCGCTATGTCGCCGCAAAATGGCCCGGCATGGTTGCCTCAGTCACCAGTGTCGATGGCGTCAACAAAGGCTCAGTCATTGCCGACGTCTTAGTCAATGTTGCACCTTCAAGTGTCATCGCCGTGATTGGCAATGGCTTGCAATCCTTGATTTCCTTCCTCTCTGGCGGCAAAGGCTTACCAGCGAATGCAGTCGCTGCCGCAAACTCCCTTTCCACCGCTGGCACGCTGAAATTTAATGCCAGCTATCCACAAGGCGTCCCTACTTCTGCCTGTGGTGAAGGGGCATATGTGGTGAACAATGTGGCCTACTATTCGTGGAGTGGCGCTAAAGGCGTATCGAATGCGCTCGACGTCACCGATCCAGCGATTGGTTTACTCTCACTCGCTTTCTTCGGCGCCAAAAACGATGGCTTGGTGTCGAGCTGCTCTAGCCGCCTCGGTCGCGTGATCCGCGATGATTACGCCATGAATCACCTCGATGCGGTCAATCAAACCGTCGGCATCGTGAATTTGTTTGAAACCAATCCAAAAACAATTTTCCGCACCCACGCTAATCGCTTACAAGCGGCTGGCCTGTAAGTTGCGCTAGCGAGGCTTGCTCTTTGGCTAAGCCTCGCTTACACTGGGCGCTCACCCAACCGAGCGCCCGCTCGGCAAAAAATTCCCCAAGACAATAAATAGAGAAGACATGTCCACTTACAAGAAGCCTGCACTTATTCTCGCAGTAACGACTGTGCTAGCGAGCTCCCTCATTTTCTTCCTGCAACGCCCTGCTCCAGTTGCTGCCCCCAGCGCTAACCCTGAACAAAATTTATTCCCATTTGTGCGTTCGCTAGAAGGCACACGCTCCGATGGCGATTTGAAAGTAGCGACCGACGATAGCTTGATCGTCGATGCCGAATTAGGCCGCATGTTTGATTATTACCTCAGCGCGATCGGCGAAAAATCCTTGGACGCGATTCGCGCCGAAGCCGAACGTGAACTTGATCGCAAGCTCAAACCCAATGCGGCGAAACAAGCGAAACGCCTACTCGGCCAATACCTCGACTACAAGCGGGCGCTAGTGGATATCGAAAAAGATCAAAAACTTGCCGGCTCGACCGCCGCTATCGTTCGCGCGCGCCTAGCTGCAATGCAAAAAGTGCGGGCGCAATTTTTCACACCACAAGAAGCGCAAGGTTTATTTGGCTTTAGCGATGCCTACGATATGGATGCCGTTGCTAGGCTAGAAGTGGCGGACGACAAAACCCTCAACGACACCCAGAAAAAAGAAAAATTAGCGGCGATAGATGCTGCGATGTCGCCCCAATTGCGCGAAGAACGCGAAGCGCCGCTACGCATCGTGAAAGCTGAAGAAACGGTGAAAGCAATGCGTGCGCAAGGCGCTACCGAGCAAGACGTGTATCGCTATCGGGCTAGCACGTTTTCGCCAGAAGCGGCGGCACGCTTAGCGGAAGTCGATAAAGAAGAAGCAGAATGGAAAGCGCGTATCGCGCAGTACTTAGGGGAGCGCAAAAAAATTCAAGCAGAGATGGCGCAGCAGCCAGAAGCCACTCGCGAAGCGGCGTTACAGCAATTGCGCCTAGCACGCTTTAGCGCGGAAGAGCAAAGCCGCTTAGTGGCATACGAATAAAAGCAGAATGCAGCCCTACGCTAGCGTTTGCGCTCACTGGCCAACGCTAG
>JACPVY010000120.1 GCA_016197345.1 Burkholderiales bacterium | reverse complement strand
TACCAATGGCTTAGTGATGAAGCTAGAAAGCCCGGGTAATAATTGCATTACGCATGACTTCAATTTTGGACGCCCTAGCGCAGGCAGTTGGCAAGCTATTAGCATACCGATGAGCCAGATTTTGGCCTCGAAAGAAGCTTGTTTCTCCCTTGCTAACGTGAATGCAGCGTTTGATATCTTGCCAGCTTGGGGCGATCAACGTGGCGTGCAACTACGTTTGCGCAATATCCGTTTTGAATAAAGCGAATCGGATCTGGTCTCAAGGGCGCTAGCAAGCTCGCGCCTTATTTATCTCGCCGCCTCGCCCCCGCCACGGCGCTCAGCAAGCCAAGAAAGCTTGAGAAGCCCGTGGCGGGGGCTGCTTTTGCCTAACGCACAAGGGCACTGCATGCTATGCTTTACTTGACCGAGAAACAAGTCAGGAGGTATCGAGATGCCACGCTATCCCTACGTTGCTATGCCACCGCACACCATGTCGCGCCGCCAATTTGTCTGCCTCGGTGCCAGTTGCCTCCTCCCTTCCCTTAGCCACGCCGCCGATAGTCTACAAATAGTTTATCCGCGCGCCGAATCGCAGACTGATGAACGTAGCCTTTACCCCTTGCAGCTATTACAGCTTGCTTTGAACAAATCTGGCGTCGCCTTTCATTTACAACCGAGTAACACACAAATGCCGCAAAACAGCGCGATGTTGCAATTAGCGTCTGGGCAAGATATCACCGTGGTGTGGAGTATGACCTCCAAGCAGCGCGAACAAGATTTGCTGGCGATACGCATTCCACTCGATAAAGGGCTGCTTGGTTGGCGCCTACTGTTGATACGACAAAAGGATCAAGACAAATTCAACCGCATTAAGCAAGCGGCCGATTTGCAAAAACTCAGTGCGGTGCAAGGGCATGATTGGCCCGACACCGATATTTTGCGCGCCAATGGCTTTCGGGTGGAAGGCAATCCACACTATGAATTTTTATTTACGATGCTGGAAAAAGGGGTGGTCGATTATTTCCCCCGTTCGGTGCTAGAGATTTGGGATGAAGAGAAGAAACACCCCAATATGGGATTGGCAATCGAACAAAACCTGATATTGCAATATCCGACTGCGATGTATTTTTTCGTGCGGAAAAATAACACGGCATTGGCGACGCTGTTAGAAAACGGCTTACAGACCGCACTCAAAGATGGCAGCTTTGATCAATTATTTATGCGCTTTTACAGCGACATCATGCAACGTGCCAATTTAAAGGGACGCACCCGCATCAGCCTGCACAATCCCCTATTACCAGCAGCGACACCGCTACAACAAAAAGAGCTGTGGCTGAATTTTTCATGATCAACTGCCTAGCGTACTCGCTTTCATCGCGATTCATCCTCTAGGCAATTGAACTTCACGCGTTATGCGTAGCAGGCATTTCGCCAGCCGTTATTCTAGCGTCCAGTTATATTCGACCTTAGTCCACGCTTGTTCTGGTTTACCATCTTTGGTGCCGGGCTTGAACTTGCATTGTCCTAACGCACTCATCGCGGCGCGATCTAGGTTTTTGAAGCCACTGCTTTTGTCCACCTTAGATTCCATCACCTTGCCTTCAGCGCTGATCAAGAAAGCCAGCACCACCAAGCCCTTTTCTTCATTGACCAAAGAGGCGCGTGGATAGGCTGGCTTTTCACAGGATTTGCTATCAAGTTGAGGCGCCACCTCAGCAGCCATCGCCACCGCCCCTAACATGCAAGAAACCATCGTCGCGAACAATTTATAGCGTACCAACATATTTCCTCCGTCACCGATCACCTGAATTAGCTAGAACTACACTATCTCACTAGCCTATGTCGTTTGCCCGCTTCAAAGCTATCATTTTTATGCACATCGAACGATGTGTCAGAATTCCTCCCAGCCATCATTATCCGTACTCGCTGGTTTGCTAGCATGACTACTAGCCGACGCTGCTGGTCTTGGTGCGGGCTTAGGCGATGGTTTTGCGGCTGGACGTGGTGCTGCTTTTACGACCGCTTTCGATGCACTCGGCAAGGCGCTACGGTTAGAATTTTGCGGTGCATCAGGATTGAGTTTCAAATCCTTGTTATCCATCAGGTGCCCATACACTTTTTGGCTGGCATCGAGTTTAAAGATACTGACCATTTGCGCCAATTCACCCGCTTGATCTTGTAAACTTTGCGCCGCCGCAGCAGCTTGCTCAACCAAGGCGGCATCTTGCTGCACCACGGATTCCATTTCAATGATGGCGCTATTGACCAATTCAATCCCGGCACTTTGTTCTTGGCTTGCCACCGTAATTTCGACCATGATATCGGTGACACGCTTCACGCTCGCTACCACTTCTTCCATCGTCTGGCCTGCCTTCACCACCAATTGACTACCCGTTTCAACTTTCTCAACCGAATCGCCAATCAGGGTTTTGATTTCTTTCGCCGCTGCCGCGCTACGCTGGGCCAAGCTACGCACTTCACTTGCCACCACCGCAAAGCCACGTCCTTGCTCACCTGCCCGCGCCGCTTCCACCGCCGCATTCAACGCCAAAATATTGGTTTGAAACGCAAGGCCATCGATCACGCTAATAATATCGACGATTTTCTTTGCCGAGGCATTGATGGATTCCATCGTATCCACCACC
>JACPVY010000119.1 GCA_016197345.1 Burkholderiales bacterium | reverse complement strand
ATTGGCCATATCAATCCGCATTTCAACTGGCGCACTCGGCACTTCGCTGATCAACAACCAAGCTAGTGCAGACAAAAATACCCCGGTAATTTGCGCGGCAGTAAAGCTCATCAAGCTCGCCACACGACGGCTATACACTTCCATCATCTTGATATAGATCGCATAAGCGACAGCGCAGACTAGCGTCAAATTATCGCCACGCGACCAGCCACCACCATCCCAGCACAAGGCAAACAGGCCCAAAATGGCGAGAAATACCGCGAAAATGATGCGTTTTTCCGGCCAATTCCCTAGCGCTATGCCTAAAAGCGGCACGATCAAGACGTTTAATCCGGTAATAAAAGCGTTCCGATTAGAACTGGTGAGCGTCAAGCCTTCGACTTGAAAAATAAAGCAAACAAACAACAAGGCCCCCATCAACAAGCCGATACGCAAATCCTGCCAGCGAATGCCACGCAAAAATGGCGCTAGCATCATCGCTGCCAAGAAAAAGCGCATGAAAATAATCCACACTGGCGTGAAGTAAGAGGTCAAATCCTTCATCGCTGGAAAGGTAGTCCCCCATGCTAGGGTGACAATTAGCAGAGCAAATATACCGCGCAAATGTGTGGGCATGAATCGACAACCGGGAAAGTGTTGGGCGCAGAGCGAGGCGCAGAGCTTGCTATCTTACATGCTAACGCGAAGGCTGTGCAAAGCACGATACAGCGTCGCGACTGCTAGCAGAAAGTGGTTTGGGGCAAGAAGCTGTAGCTACCCCGCCGCATTTGTAACCGAATGCCACACCGATATGGTGCGCTGCACATTGCCCATACAATTTATCGCTTCGTTTCTTATCCCTTCATTTTGATCGCTCATCATGCACATTCAACTGCTTACTGCCGCCGAGTTCCCAGCCCTGATCCCTGACCTGTCCCGTCTATTGCAAGCAACGGTAGCGGCGGGTGCCTCGATTGGGTTTATGCATCCGCTAGACGACAGCGCCGCTAGCGCCTATTGGCAAGGAGTAGGACAAGCAATCGCCGCCAAGGAAACCCTGCTGTGGCTAGCGCGCGATGGTGAGCAAGTGATAGGGACAGTACAGCTAGGCTTATGCCTGCGCGCCAACGGTCTGAACCGCGCCGAAGTGCAAAAATTAATGGTGGCACCTAATGCACGCAGAGCGGGGGTTGCAGCACAATTGATGCAAGCGCTAGAAACACAAGCAGAACAATTGCAACGTGGCTGCTTGCACTTAGATACAGAACAAGATTCGCCAGCCGAGCTGTTTTATCAGCGGCAAGGCTATCAACGAGTTGGGGTCATTCCTGAATTTGCCTATAGCCCTACAGGCACGCTGAAAGGAACGGCAATCTACTTCAAATTACTGCAAATTCAAGCGCAAGCCTAAGATTGCCAATAATAGCGACACGGCCACAGTTGCAATAACAGCAAATGTGACCGCGAAGTTTGTAGCCCGCCATCAACCATCGGCATTAATACGCTTGATCAGCTCTTGCAAGACAGTTTCGGCCTGATCATTCGGCACTTGGCATGTCCCGGCATTTTCATGCCCGCCACCGCCATATTCCAACATCAACGCACCAATTTTGGTGAACGAAGTGCGGTTCAAAATCGACTTACCCGTTGCAAACACGGTATTTTGATTTTTCAAACCCCATAGCACATGGATGGAGATATTGGCTTGTGGGAAGAGCGCATAAATGACAAAACGATTGCCCGCGAAAATGATTTCTTCGTTGCGCAAATCGAGCACCACTAGGTTGTTATAGACCTTGGAGCAGCGCAAAATCTGTTCTTTACACTTTTCTTGGTGTTCAAAATACAGATCACGCCGCTCTTTGACATCTGGCAAATTCATGATTTGTTCAATCGAATGCTCACGGCAATAGTCGATCAAATCCATCATCAAGTTGTAATTCGAAATACGGAAATCGCGGAAGCGGCCAAGGCCAGTGCGCGCATCCATCAAGAAATTGAGCAAATCCCATTTTTCAGGGTTGAGAATTTCTTCACGGCCAAACTGCGCTGCGTCCCCTTTATCAACCGCAGCCATCATTTCATCCCAAGCCGCTGGGAAAGAATTGGCGCCGCCGTAATAATCATAGACAACACGTGCAGCAGATGGGGCTTCGGGGTGGATAAT
>JACPVY010000581.1 GCA_016197345.1 Burkholderiales bacterium | reverse complement strand
GAAAATCGCATGGTTGCTATACAATTTTGTATGACTACACCTCAACCAAGCTGGGATTTGTACCGCTCCTTCCTCTCCGTCCTGCAAGAGGGCTCACTCTCGGGCGCTGCTAGGGCGCTCGGTTTGACGCAGCCCACCATCGGCCGCCATATCGATGCCTTGGAACAAACGCTAGGGCTGTCACTTTTCATCCGTTCACAGTCGGGCTTTATCGCTACCGATGCGGCTTATGCGCTGCAACCCTATGCTGAAACCCTAGCTTCGGCGTCTGCTGCCTTGTTGCGAGCTGCTTCAGGCATCGGCAAGGGCGAGAATGCGCAGATTCAAGGCACGGTACGTGTCACCGCCAGCGAAGTCGTTAGCGTGGAAGTGCTACCACCGATATTGGCGCGACTGCGGGCGCAGCATCCCGGCATCACGATAGAACTGGCGGTATCCAATCGCATCGAGAATCTGCTAAGGCGCGATGCGGATATCGCCGTTCGTATGCAGCGCCCTGAACAAGATGTATTGGTGGCGCGCCGCATTGGCAATATCGATTTGGGATTTCACGCTAGACGCGATTATCTGGAGCGTTACGGTACGCCGCACACATGGCAGGAATTGGCGCAGCACACGCTGATCGGTATCGACCGCGAGAATGCCTTCACGCGTAAGCTGCAACCCTTGCTGGGCGAACTTGCGAGCAGCGCCTATGCAATCCGTAGTGATAGTGATCTGGTGCATCTTGCCGCCATTCGGGCAGGGCTAGGCATAGGGCTGTGTCAAGTACGGTTGGCGATGCGCGATCCACAGTTGGTGCGCGTCGTCGCAGATTTGCTGACGATTCCGCTCGATACGTGGTTAGCAATGCACGAAAACTTGCGTAGCAATCCAGCCTGCTCGGCGGTGTACAGCGCATTGGCAGCGGGCTTGGAAGACTATGTCGTCGGGCGCTGAGCGAATGGCGCGCGAGTGTGGGGCTAGGCGGGGAAGGTGGGGACGGTAGAGCGATGAAGCGGATCAGAACAACGGATCCGCTTTCAATACCGCGGGCATCACAGGTCGTTTGAGAAGCAAGCTTGGCGCTGTTAAATCATCGTCAAGCTTGCTTTGCTCAATCAGGCTTATTCGTAATCAGCAATCGGCGGGCAGCCGCAGATCAGATTACGATCGCCATACACATTGTCCGCCCGACCTACGGGTGGCCAATATTTTTGGCGGCGTAGCGATGCTACCGGGTAAGCCGCCACTTCGCGGCTGTATTTGCGTTCCCAAACATCCGCCGTCACCACTTGCGCCGTGTGTGGCGCAAATTTCAATGGATTGTCTTGACGATCAAATTCACCGCTTTCCACTTTGGCGATTTCGTGACGAATCGCGATCATAGCGTCGATGAAGCGATCCAATTCGGCTTTCGATTCACTTTCAGTCGGCTCAATCATCAAGGTGCCAGGCACTGGGAAGCTCATCGTTGGGGCGTGGAAGCCGTAGTCCATCAAACGCTTAGCGACGTCTTCATTGCTAATGCCAGTGGCGTTTTGCAGTGGGCGCAAGTCCAAAATGCATTCATGCGCCACCAAACCGTGATGACCGGAATACAGCACAGGGAAGTGTGGCGACAAACGACGGGCGATGTAGTTCGCTGCCAAAATCGCGTTTTCGGTTGCGGC
Source organism: Burkholderiales bacterium (assembly GCA_016197345.1). GTDB lineage: Bacteria > Pseudomonadota > Gammaproteobacteria > Burkholderiales > Burkholderiaceae_D > JACPVY01. The sequence goes on along the minus strand of JACPVY010000581.1, from coordinate 5,015 downwards.
GGTCAAGCCTGCTGCACCCATCATGGCGATATACATCCACGAGATAGGCAAAATGCTGGCCGAACCAAATGGCGCTGCCGAAACGGCGCTAATGCCGCTGCCTTCGGCGCCATCGCGTTGATAGCCTGAGCTATAGTGATTTGGCAAGAATTTCGCCAAATGCGCGCCAACGCCGATTGGGCCGACGCCTGGGCCGCCACCGCCGTGTGGGATGCAGAAGGTTTTGTGCAAATTCAAATGGCTAACGTCACCACCAAATTTGCCCGGTGCCGCTACGCCAACCAGCGCATTCATGTTAGCGCCGTCGATATACACTTGGCCGCCATGTTTATGCACGATTTTGCACAGTTCTTGAATGCCTTCTTCAAACACACCGTGGGTCGAAGGGTAGGTCACCATCACGCAAGCGAGGTTAGCGCTATGTTTCTCTGCTTTCGCGCGCAAGTCGTTCAAGTCGATATTGCCGTTTTCATCGCAAGCGACGACCACCACTTGCATATCGACCATCGATGCCGAAGCCGGATTGGTGCCGTGTGCCGAGGATGGAATCAAGCAGATATTACGATGGGCTTCGCCGCGCGAAGCGTGGTAAGCCTGAATCACTAGCAAGCCAGCGTATTCACCTTGCGAACCGGCATTTGGCTGCAAAGAAATCGCGGCATAGCCAGTCAGGGCGCATAGCATCGCTTCCAGTTGCGCCGCCATTTCGCGGTAGCCTTCGGTTTGATCTTCTGGCGCGAACGGGTGCATGGTCGAAAATTCTGGCCAAGTCACAGGAATCATTTCGCTGGTCGCGTTCAACTTCATCGTGCACGAACCGAGCGGGATCATGGTGCGATCTAGCGCCAAATCTTTGTCGGCGAGGCTGCGCAGATAGCGCAACATTTCATGTTCCGCGTGGTAGCGGTTGAAGACGGGGTGTGTCAAATAGGCGCTATTACGGCCCAAATCTTGGCTATAGCCTTCTTTCACTTTCGCTGCCAATTTGTCGAAATCGGGCGCTTTTGGCACAGGTTTGATGCCTTGCGCAAAAATCGACCACAACAAGGCGATATCTTCGCGGCTGGTGGTTTCGTCCAGTGCGATACCGATATGACCATTGTCGATGCGACGCAAATTGATGCCATGAGCGACTGCTAATGCATGTAATTTTTCCGCTTTGCGGGTTTTGATCGTCAGCGTATCGAAGTAGGTGCTATTCACCAATTCATAGCCCAAGCCTTGCAAGCTCGCAGCCAACACGCTGGTATAGCGATGGACACGTTCAGCGATGCGGCGCAAGCCTTGTGGGCCGTGATAGACCGCATACATCGAAGCGATCACCGCTAACAGCACCTGAGCGGTACAGATGTTGGAGGTGGCTTTTTCGCGGCGGATATGTTGTTCGCGGGTTTGTAGCGCGAGGCGATAGGCTGGATTGCCTTGCGCATCAACCGTCACGCCGACTAAGCGGCCCGGCATCGAACGTTTGAATTCGTCGCGCGTTGCCAAATAGCCAGCGTGCGGGCCGCCGAAGCCCATAGGCACGCCAAAGCGTTGGCTATTGCCGACCACCACGTCTGCACCCCATTCGCCCGGTGCGGCTAGAATCGTCAAGGCGAGCAAATCGGCGGCGACCACGGCCAAGCCTTCATTTGCATGCAGCGCTTCAACGGTAGCGCGGTAATTGCGCACATCGCCATACACGCCAGGGTATTGCAATAACATGCCAAAGCAAGCGGTTTCTTTCGCGACTTTTTCGCTATCCGCAGCAGGGAACACTTTGACTTCAATGCCTAGCGGTTTAGCGCGGGTTTTGATCACTTCTTGGGTTTGCGGCAACACGTCGTCGGCCAGCAAGAAGGTATTCGATTTCGACTTGCCCATGCGTTGCACGAGCGTCATTGCTTCGGCAGCGGCAGTGCCTTCATCGAGCATCGAGGCGTTAGCGATGCCCATGCCCGTCATGTCGGTGATCATTTGTTGGAAGTTCAAAATCGCTTCCAAGCGGCCTTGCGAAATTTCTGGCTGATATGGGGTGTAAGCGGTGTACCACGCTGGGTTTTCAAAGATATTGCGCAAAATCACGCCGGGCGTATGGGTGTTGTAATAACCCTGACCGATCATCGATTTCAAAACTTTGTTTTTGCTAGCGATTTGTTTTAAACGTGCCAGCGCCGCTTGTTCTGGCAGCGGTAAGGTGAATTCACCTAGTGGCAGTTTATCTTTGCGGCGGATACCGGCTGGCACAATCGCGCTGATCAAGTCAGCACGGCTGCTATAGCCTAGGGTTTCCAGCATCGCATGTTGTTCGGAAGGGGAAGGGCCAATGTGGCGGGCGACGAAAGCGTCGCGGTCTTCTAATTGAGGCAAAGTCAGTCGGGTCATGGCGCAAACAATTTTAAAAAGACAAAGTCGGCTGCAGAAGATGCTGCAGGCAAGGTGCTCAGGCGATGCAAAGGCGCGCTGCTACTGGTTCACCTAAGGCGAAATAGATGGTTGAACGAAGCCGGACGAATAAAACGTACAAAAGCGGAAAAACGACACATTTACAAAGTTGTTATTCGGCAATTTTGACGCTATAGGCGTAACTCAACGCCCTCAGAAAAAACAGAGGGCGGATAAGCGATGTTTTGGCGTGTTCAGCCGGGGCGGGCATACACTCCGCCCCCTGCGCAGCGAAGTACTTTGTCGCTTAGCGGCTTTCTTTTGCGTAAGCCGCTGGGCTCAACAATTGCTGCAAATCGGCTGCGTTGTCTGGGCGGATTTTGAACAACCAAGCAGCGTAGGCGTCGCTGTTGACTTGTTCTGGGCTGCCAGCCAATTCGGTATTGACAGCAATCACTTCACCACCGACTGGCGAGTAGATGTCCGAAGCAGCTTTCACTGATTCGACCACGGCGGCATCTTGGTTTGCTTCCAATACAGCGCCAACTTTTGGCAATTCGAGATGGACGATGTCGCCCAAGGAACTTTGTGCGTAATCAGTGATGCCGATCGTGACCGTACCGTCGTCTTCTTTACGCACCCATTCGTGCGATTCAGTGTAGAACAGGTCTTCTGGGATTTTTGCGCTTTGATCCATTATTGCGTGCTCCATAGTAAGGGGAGAAGTGGGAGAATAAACTTGAGAATTGGTCAATCAGGACACCAGAATCTTGCCATTACGCACAAATGGCAATTTGACTACACTTGCAGCAAGCTTTTTATCGCGAATTGCTACATGAACAGTATCACCAATTTGGGTATTTTTGGGTAAACGTGCGAGAGCAATTGCTACTTGCATGGTTGGGCTGAAGGTGCCGCTGGTGATTTCGCCAACGCCGCCGTCGGCACAGATGACTTGCTGGTGGGCGCGTAACACGCCGCCTGCTTCGCGCAGGATCAGACCAAAAAATTGTGCTTGTTGGCCTTTTTCGAGTAGCGCGGCTTTGCCGATGAAATCGCGCTCTGAGACCAAGTCAATGGTCCAAGCCAAGCCAGCGTCGAGTGGATTGACACTTTCATCCATATCTTGGCCGTATAAATTCATGCCAGCTTCTAAGCGTAGCGTGTCGCGTGCGCCCAAACCAGCTGGTTGCGCGCCAGCCGCGGCGAGCGCATCCCATAGCGCGACGGCTTTATCGGCAGAAACGGCTAATTCAAAACCGTCTTCACCCGTGTAGCCAGTGCGTGCCACCATGATTTCGCCAAAGGCGGTATCTGGCACGATCACGGCGTTGAAGGGTTTCATTGCTTCGGAAGGGGCTTTGGTGGTCGGCAAGACTTGCCAGACTTTAGCGCGTGCATTCGGGCCTTGCACGGCGATCAGGGCAAAGGCGTTATCGCCATCGCGACGCTGGGTAATCGTTAAGCCTGCGTTGCTCGCGGTATTTTGTTCGTTGATCCAGGCGATGTCTTTGGTGGCGGTGCCAGCGTTTACAACTAGGCGGAACCAGTCTTCGCGCATGAAATAGACGATCAAATCGTCGATCACCGTGCCTTCGGGTTTGAGCATGCAAGAGTACAGGGCTTTGCCTGGTACTTGCAATTTATTAACGTTATTGGCCAGCAATTTTTTCAAGAAAGGTCGCACTTGTTCGCCATGTAAATCGACGACACACATATGGGCGACGTCAAACATGCCGCAGTCGGTACGTACTGCGTGGTGTTCTTGAATTTGTGAACCGTAGTTGACGGGCATGTCCCAGCCGCCGAAATCGACCATGCGTGCGTTGCGATCACGATGGGCCTGATTGAGTGGAGTCTTTTGCGTCATGACAAACCTCATTACCAAGTTGAAATAGGGTACGGCAGACGCATGGCACACGCTCAAGCAACAACGCTAAAGCGCGGCAATCCGCTCCACCAATAAAACCGCATACCCCTCTGTCCTTGATACCTGAAAGATTACGGGAAATCCCGCGCGCCCCTTCGGTGGACGTCGCTATCACGCACTTGCTTATCAGCAGGGCGGTGGATAGCAGTTTGCCTCTCTCCAGAGTTTGGTTGACGCGCGCAAGATGCACAACTACATGCGATTTGGCACAGCGAACCTCTTGATCAGTCCTTTTGCCTGAGAGTTTTTGGGTGATGCCCCTTCGGCGGCGGCACATGCGAATCAACTAATTTGTCTTTCGCGCGGCGGCACTCTCCTGATAAAGAACCCGCAATATAGGCGCAACCCGTGGATCTGATAGTCTTTTTTTTCGGCAGTTCGGGCCACTGATTCTGCCTTGACTTCTTCTTTGTAGGTGATGAGGTCTGCTTCGACTTGGCCAATTTTTTCAGTGTTTTTTTGAAGTTGAGTTTCAACTAATTTGATTCTTTTGGCTTGTGGTTGATCCTCTTCATTCTTGTGTTTGTTGTCCAAGTGCTTCAGGAGGTAGCCTCTATAGACGTAGGTCTTGTTGCACATCACACAGTTGAGTTTCCGTTTCACACCCTGAAAGAAATGGAGATGAATGTATTTCACAATTGTGTTTCAAAATTTTGTTACGAATGATTGTAAATATTTTACAAGTCATTCATGGGATTCATTTTGAGAATATGAAACT
>JACPVY010000118.1 GCA_016197345.1 Burkholderiales bacterium | reverse complement strand
ACTCGGTTTGCCGCGGGTGATAGGCAAAACTTTGCTCGATATGGAGCAGGGGGATTACAACGACGCGAATACGGTGGCGCAAAGCAAAACCTTAATGCGGTTTTTACTGGCCCATCATTTGGGAGGTGTCCCCTTAAAAACACGTCAAATTTTAATGGATTTGATGCTCTATAAATAAAAAGCAAAGAAACTGCATTGACGCTATCGAATAAACCAGCGAAGCTGACCACTACACAACCCGCTACCAAGACCCACTATGTCATTTCTGCATCCTCATGGCCCATCCATTGATCTGGGCGTCAATATCGATCATGTCGCTACATTGCGTAATGCGCGTGGCACCTTCTATCCTGATCCGATCGAAGCCGCATTGTTGGCTGAATTGGCGGGGGCCGATGTCATCACCTTGCATTTGCGTGAAGACCGTCGCCATATTCGCGATGCCGATGTGATTGCATTGCGTCCTAAGTTGACGACGCGGATGAATTTGGAAGCGGCGATTACCGCCGAGATGTTGGCGTTTGCCTGCAAAATCAAACCACAAGATGTTTGCTTAGTGCCAGAGCGCCGCGCGGAAGTGACGACCGAAGGTGGTTTGGATGTGGTCGGGCATTTTGCGCAAGTGAAGGCAGCGGTCGCGCAATTAGCAGGCGAAGGAATCCGCGTCAGTTTGTTCATTGACGCCGATCAAGCGCAAATTGAAGCTGCCGCTGCTGCTGGGGCACCGTTGATCGAATTGCATACGGGTTGCTATGCGAATGCCGAAGGGGAAGAGCAAGCTAAACAATTGGCACGTGTCGCGCAAGGAGCTCGTTGGGGCGTACAAGCGGGCTTGAAAGTCAATGCAGGGCATGGCTTGCATTACACCAATGTACAAGCGATTGCGGCGCTAGCGGATATTACCGAACTCAATATTGGCCATGCCATCGTGGCGCATGCAGTGTTTGTCGGTTGGCAAAATGCGGTGCGAGAAATGAAGGCAATCATGCATGCTGCGCGCTTGGCGGCAAAATAAAGCAGGTGAAGACGATGGTGAAAACGGTGCAGAAAGTAGGGCATAAAGCGCGCCTCAAAATGCAAAATCTGGTCATCCATTTGCTCAAAGCGAGCGCTGCTTGGGTGGGTTACACTGGCGCGCTGCTCGTGGCGCCCTTGCTGGTGCGGGGCTATGCCCGTGCCTATGCACGCGCTAGCCTATTTGCTTCTGTGCGGGAGGCGTAAGGACGCTGTATGAGTACGCAGCCGCCGCAGTCAACCACAGAGCCGGAAGCTGAACAAGCGCTGGAGCAAGCCGCCGCAGCGCTACAAGCGCAAAGCGATGCGCAAAAAGCGGCGCGCGAACAAGTGCTAGCGACGGTAGCCAAGCTGCCTAATTTACCCGGCGTGTATCGCTATTTCGACGCCAACGACATGGTGCTATATGTCGGCAAGGCGCGCGATTGACAAAAAAAATCAGTACTTTGGCCCGTTTCCGAATTCATGGGCGGTGCGTGAATCGATGCAGATTTTGCAGAAGGTTTTTCAACTACGCACTTGCGAAGATAGCGTGTTTGCCAATCGCACGCGACCGTGTTTATTGCATCAAATCCACCGCTGTAGCGCGCCTTGTGTTGGCGCGATTAGCCATGAAGACTACCTGCGCGATGTGAGTGATTCCGCGCGGTTTTTGCGTGGACAACAAAGCGAATTGATGACTGAATTGAACGCGAAAATGCGGGCTTTTGCGGCTGAATTGGAATTCGAAAAAGCGGCGCTAGTGCGCAATCAAATTGCAGCCCTGTCTGGCGTGTTACAACAGCAAAGTATGGAAACCGCAAATGATGCGGATGTTGATATTTTGGCGGTGCTAGTGCAGGGGGGGCGCGCTTGCGTCAATTTAGCGATGGTGCGCGGTGGTCGGCATTTGGGTGATCGCGCATATTTTCCGGCGCATTTGGGCGATGGTTTAGTCACCGCTAGCGCAAAAAATATAGACGATGAGAGCGACCCGGTAACGGCAGAAGAAGGCAAAGAAAACGGAGTCGAAAGCGATATTTTGGCGGCGTTTTTAGCGCAGCATTATCTGGAAAAGTTCATCCCACACACCCTGATTTTGAATATTGAATTCGATCAGCCAGAATTGATTCAAGCGCTAGCAACGCAATGTGGGCATCGCATCAATCTGCTGTTTCAGCCACAAGGGCAACGTCGGCAGTGGTTGGACATGGCGCAAAAAGGCGCTGAAATTTCACTTGCACGTTTGCTGTCCGAAACCGGTTCGCAACAGGCGCGCACAAGGGCGCTGGTTGATGTGCTGCAGTTGGAAATTGAAGATATAGCGCTCTTGCGGGCAGAGTGTTTTGATATTAGCCACACTGCCGGCGAGGCAACGCAAGCGTCGTGCGTCGTCTTTCATCATCACGCGATGCAAAATAGCGAATATCGACGCTACAACATCAACGACATTACGCCCGGCGACGATTATGCAGCGATGCGTCAGGTGCTACAGCGGCGCTATGAAAAAGTCGCGAATGGCGATGGCGTGATGCCGGATATTGTTTTT
>JACPVY010000580.1 GCA_016197345.1 Burkholderiales bacterium | reverse complement strand
CTCGCCCGGCGCGTACACCCCCACCACCCCGCACGCCTCTTTGGCATGATCGTCGGGGGTATATGGGGGAAAATGATGGATAAACAAATTTGTGCTGAAAGACTGTCGAGTTTGCTCGATGGTGAACTATCTGAAAAAGAGTTGGATGCCTTGTTGCAAGAGTTGCATGATGAAAGTGCCGCTGCTGAGATTTTGGCCAAGTGGGATGCATTTCAGCAAATTGGCGCAACCTTGCGTGGCGAAGCAAACGTCACGATGCGGCCTGATTTTGCTTCGCGAGTAGCGGCCCAATTGGCGCATGAACCAAGTCATACCGCAGAAGTGCAGGCAGCGCCAATGGCAGCGGTAGCAGTAAAGTCGAGTGCAAAGGCAGAAGATAATTTAGCGCGTCGTTTGAGTAAAAAATGGATGGCCTTGGCTGCTGCAGCGGGCGCAGCGTTGACTGCCTTGACAATGTTGAGCGCGCCGCAATTGATGGTGGCCGTCAATGCGCCTGTCAAAAGCACGGTGAATAGCCCAGTAAATAACAGCGCGAACGTGCAAATGGCTAGTCACAGCAATAAGCCAGTAACCTTGTTGGCAAACAGCACAAGTGTGGATGGTACTGAAGTGGTTACCACGAATGAAATGATCAAACATGTGTTGGCTGACGGTAAGCCTTCTGACTTTGTTTATCTGCGCGATCCACAATTTGATCAATATCTATTAGCGCATCAACGTTTTTCGCCATCGGTATATAGCACGGCACAATATGCGCGGTCGGCAGCGTTTGCAAACGAAAAAGATAAATGATTATGCGAGGTTTGTTTTTATTTGTGTTGCGTGTGTTGGTCTTCGCCAGCTTTGCTCAATTCAGTGCAATTGCTGGCGAGGTGGCGACGGAGCAAAACGAAGCGCAAGTCTTATTGAAAAAAATTCAGGCGGCAGCGCAAAAGCTAAATTATTCCGGCATTTTTGTATATCAGGAAGCGAGTCAAATGCGCACCTCGCGCATCACGCATATCCACGATGGGAAAAATGAATTACAAAAACTGGAAATGCTCGATGGGCGTCGGCGTGAATATACGAAAAGCAATGATGAAATCACTTGCTATGTCCCAGAAAATAAAACTGTTTTAGTTGAAAAGCGTGGCACGCAAGATGAATTCCCCGCTATTTTTGGTGCAAACGTAGCGGAACTCGAAGCCCATTATCAAGTCAGAAAAAGCGAAACGGATCGCGTTGCTGGCTATGACTGCCAAGTTTTATTGTTAGAGCCGAAAGATAATTTCCGCTATGGTTATAAACTGTGGGCGGAAAAAAATACAGGCTTGTTATTGCGGGTGCAAACCTTGAATGAGCGCAGTGAAATAGTCGAGCAAATCTCTTTTTCGCAACTGAAAATTGGGGATATTGATCGCACCCAAGTTAAATCAAGTTTTGGTGACACCAATGGTTGGCGGGTAGAGAATGCGTCGATTAATGAAACTGCATTGACAAATTGGTTGGTTAAATGGGTGCCGCCCGGATTTAAAAAGACACGAGAATTACGGCGACAAGTTTCTGCGAATAGCGGCATGTTAGGTAGCGCAGGGCGGGAAGTTGGGCAAATTGTGTTTTCCGATGGTTTGGCGGCAATTTCGGTATTCATCGAAAATTTTAATCCGCAACGCGTGGAGCGAGCCCAGCGCCAAGGAGCGATGAATATTATCGGTAAACGTCTCGGTGACTATTGGTTGACTGTGGTCGGCGAAGTGCCGGCAGTTGCAATACGGCAGGTCGCTAATTCTATTGAATTTCGGCCTACAGCCACTAAATAGTGGCAATCGAAGTAAGTGTTGTGTTGTCGTAGGAAACATGCGTATTGCGCGCTATGTTTGAAGCTGTGTTACGTTTTTTTTGGTGATAACTCAAAAAGTGATCGAGATCATGAAGAATATTTCTCTCAATAAAACCCTATCTGCTCTTTTATTGGGTGCCGCTGGTTGTTTTTTTGTGCCAATGGCGACCACTTTAATTCCATCTAGTGCTATTGCGGCGCCCGCTAATTTGCCAGATTTTGCTGATTTGGTTGAAAAAACCGGCCCGGCAGTAGTTAATATTCGCACGACAGAAAAAGCACGTAATCATCAAGGCTTTCAAGGTTTTCCTGGCGCTGGTGACGACGATGATGCGCAAGAGTTTTTCCGCCGCTTTTTTGGTATCCCCATTCCCCGTAATAATCCACAAGCTCCAAATCCAAATCAACGTCGCCGCGCGCCACAAGCGCAAGGTGATGAAGAAGTGCCGCGTGGTGTCGGCTCAGGTTTTATCGTTTCCAGCGATGGTTATGTGTTAACGAATGCCCATGTAGTTGATGGTGCAGATGAAGTTTATGTGAAATTAACCGATAAACGCGAATTCAAAGCCAAAATTATTGGTGTGGATAAACGCACTGATGTGGCCGTGGTGAAAATTGATGGTGGAAATTTGCCGCGTATCACGATAGGTGATTCTAGTAAAATCCGCGTCGGTGAATGGGTAATTGCAATTGGTTCTCCCTTTGATTTAGAAAATACCGTCACCGCTGGCATTATTTCGGCGAAAGCGCGTGATACTGGCGATTATTTGCCTTTGATTCAAACGGACGTTGCGGTCAATCCCGGTAATTCTGGCGGGCCGTTGATTAATATGCGCGGTGAAGTTGTTGGCATTAACTCGCAAATCTATAGCCGTTCCGGTGGCTATATGGGGATCTCGTTTGCAGTGCCAATTGATGAAGCAATGCGCGTTGTTGAACAACTGAAATCGACTGGTAAAGTTAGCCGTGGCCGTCTTGGTGTGCAAATTGCTGATGTCACCAAAGAAGTCGCTGAATCGCTAGGGTTGCCGAAAGCCCATGGTGCGCAAGTGCGTAAGGTGGAGCCAGGAACACCAGCAGAACGTGGTGGTTTGAAAGCCGGTGACATTATCTTGAAATTCAATGGCACTGCCATTGAAAAATCGAGTGATCTACCTCGCTTGGTCGGCAACACCAAGCCCGGAACCAAGGCCAACGTGACGGTCTGGCGTAGCGGCGCGAATCGTGATGTGACGATTACGCTTGCGGAAGTGGAAGCTGAAAAAGCGCCACGCAAAGAAGGTAGCAAAGGGAAGGGCGAAGGCAGCGTTAATGCCCTAGGCTTAATTGTTTCGGATCTGAGCGATAGCCAAAAGAGCGAGTTACGTGTCTCTGGTGGGGTTGTCGTTGAAAGTGTCGATGGCCCAGCTGCTCGTGCGGATTTGCGTCCCGGTGATGTCATCTTGCAAGTCAATAACACCGAAGTGCGCGATAGCAAGCAATTCAATGCTTTAGTGGCGAAGCTTGATACTAAGCGTGCCGCAGCAGTGTTAGTGCAGCGTGGCGGTGCATCGCAGTTTGTTTCGATTAAGCCGTTGGCAGAGAAATAATGAAGTAAATTGAAGTGGGCGACTGGTGGTGTATGCTACCAGTCGCCATTTTGCATTTTGCCTTGTCGGGAATGATACATGTCCGCCCCATCATCGACACTTACGCCGCCTGTGCCACATCTGATTCTGTATTCACGCTCATACTGCCACCTGTGTGAAGACATGTTGAATGCTTTTCAGCGTCATTTTGGCCATCTACGCTATGAGTTAGAAGTGAAAGATCTGGATGCTTGTCCAGAAGCTTTGGTTTTTTATGATGAATTAGTGCCAGTGCTGCTGGTGCGTCATGCTGATGGCACGGAAACTGAGCTATGCCATTACTTTTTGGATGTACCCCGTGTGACTGAGTTTTTTGAGCATATTTAGAGCAAAAAAATGCTTGAGTAACATGTGTGAGATGTCAGTATTGATCGCTGCTGTGAATAGAGAGGGATTTTGCTGGCGAAATCGGCTAAAATGCCGGATTGAACTAAATCTTTTGGCGCTCGCTGGGGATGCATCTCCCACCAAGAGCGCCATTTTTGTGATTGATTGCTCCGATCCCTGCAAGAACTTTCTCATTGTTAATGAATAACATACGCAATTTTTCTATTATCGCCCACATTGATCACGGCAAATCCACGCTGGCTGACCGTATCATTCAACTCTGTGGTGGCTTGTCCGATCGTGAAATGGAATCGCAAGTGCTCGATTCCATGGATTTGGAACGCGAACGTGGTATTACGATCAAGGCGCAAACCGCAGCGCTCAGCTATCGCGCGCGCGATGGCCAAGTGTATAACTTGAATTTGATCGACACCCCGGGCCACGTCGATTTTTCCTATGAAGTGAGTCGTTCCCTGTCGGCGTGCGAAGGTGCGTTGTTGGTGGTCGATGCCT
>JACPVY010000117.1 GCA_016197345.1 Burkholderiales bacterium | reverse complement strand
ATTCAGGCCATCTACAACGCAGGGGCCAACGGCGTCTGCAAGACCGGCGGATCGACCGGTGGCGGCACCACTACGGGAACCATCGGCATCGATGAAAAATCGCCCTACACTGGCCGCCATTGCCAGTTAGTGCCGGAATTGACGATGATGCTCGCTGAAGCAGCGCACGAAACCAATGAAGGGCCGTTGGCATCGTTTCAAATGACCGAACAAGATCGGCGCGAGCTGTGGCTAGCAGGTTTGCTGCATGATTGTGGAAAAATTACGACGCCAGTGCACGTGGTCGATAAAGCAACCAAGATGGAAACCATCTACGACCGCATTTCGACGATAGATACTCGGTTTGAAGTCTTAAAACGTGATGCCCAAATTGCAGCGCTGGAACAAAAATGCGCCTTGTTGTCGAGCGCACCGGCCAGCCAAGTCGAGGCAGAGATGGCGCAAATCGAGCTAGATTTGCAAAAAAAGCTCGAGCAAATCAATCTGGATCGCGATTTTTTGCGTGTTGCGAATGTCGGCGGCGAAGGCATGAAACCCGACGATATTCAGCGTGTGCGTGAAATCGCACGCTATCGCTGGACTGATCCCGATGGCTTTGACGCCAATTTTCTCGATCCCGATGAGCTCAACAACCTATGCATTCCATTTGGTACCTTGACAATGGATGAGCGTGAAGTCATCAACAATCATATTTCCGTGACGATACGCATGTTGGAATCATTGCCATGGCCCAAGCATTTGCGCAATGTGCCGGAATACGCAGGTGGACACCACGAAAGAATGGATGGCAAAGGCTATCCACGTGGCTTAACCCGTGAGCAAATGTCGATTCAAGCGCGCTTAATGGCGATTGCCGATATCTTTGAAGCATTGACAGCATCGGATAGGCCGTATAAAAAGGGTAAAAGTCTTTCTGAATCGCTCTACATTTTGGGCAAGTTCCGCCTCAACGGGCACATCGACCCTGATTTATTCGACGTTTTCATTCGCAATAAGGTGTATATCAAGTTTGCTCGAAAGTTTATGGACCCTAAGCAAATTGATGTCATTGATGAATCTAAAATTCCGGGTTATGTACCTTGATCAATGTATAAGCTGTTGATCGTGATCGATGGCTGAAACCTATAGCAGGGCCGCGTGAGGGGAGATGATCTTGCGACAATGGGTAATCAAATATGGCCAAAAATATGGCGCGCGCTGGGCGCTAGGCTTGCTCATCACCCTGCTAGCAGCCATTCAAATTGGCTCGGGGTTACATACTGGCGTGATTGAACGGGCGGATACTTTCATCTATGGTTTGCGAATGCGGATGGAAAAACCCGTACTCGACAAACGTATCGTCATCATCGACATTGACGAAAAAAGCCTGAATGAAGTGGGGCGCTTCCCTTGGAGTCGCAATGTGGTCGCCCAACTCATCACCAAAATGACGGGCTATTATCAAGCCAGCGCAGTGGGCTTCGATATTATGTTCACCGAAGAAGACAATTCTTCCGGCTATAAAACTTTGGCAGAACTTGGCCAAAATGACTTAAAAAACATCCCCGAATTTAGTCAAAAGCTCGAAAGCCTGAAAGCGCGCCTCGATTACGATGGCTTGATGGCAGAGGCGATGCGTGGTCAACCTGTCGTGCTTGGTTATTTTTTGAGCGACCAACAGCACAAAGGCATGTTGCCAGCGCCCGCTTTTACCGAGGAAGATTTAAATGGTCGCAGTTTGCCGGCCCCCGAACTAAAGGGGCATGAAGCCAATCTCGCGCGCTTGCAACAGGCTGCCCGTTCCGGTGGTTTTTTCAACGCGGATTTGGATGCCGATGGTATTTTGCGTTCTTCGCCGCTATTGGCAAAAGTCGGTGATGGTTATTACCCATCGCTCTCGTTAGCGACTGCCGCAGTAGCAAAGCAGGCGACGGCGATCAAGCCACTATTCCAAAAAACCATCGATAAAATGTCGGAATCCGAGCGGCGCGCGGGTGGCTTGGATGCGATTGCTATCTTTGCCCCGGGTAAAAATACCCGCATCCCGATTGGTGAAAAATTAGCCACAGCGATTCAATACCGTGGCGTCGGTGGTCCCAAAGGTGGTGCGTTTCGCTATATTTCAGCCAGCGATGTGCTGCAACAACGTATTCCGCAAGAAGAACTCAAAGGGACAATTATGCTGGTTGGCACCACCGCTGCCGGCTTGAATGACTTGCGCGCGACGCCGGTCAGTAGTGAATATCCGGGGGTGGAAGTACACGCCAATGTCATTCGCTCTATCCTTGATGACCAATTTAAACATCGACCAGATTACGCCGTCGGCGCAGAAATTACCTTGGTCTTGGTCTTGGGGATTGCGCTCTGCTTTATTTTGCCGGTACTGTCCCCATTACCTTCGATTTCGCTCGCTAGTGCCAGCGCTGTGGCGGTGGTGGCTGGCAATTTCTGGTTGTATCACCGCCATGATGCAGTACTCAATCTAGCGAATCCCTTGCTGTTGATCGGTAGCCTCTTTGTGTTGGATGTGGTGTGGGGCTATTTCTTTGAATTTCGTAATCGGCAAGCAATTGTGCAATTGTTTGGTGAATATGTTGCCCCCGAGTTGGTGGCCGAAATGGCGGACCATCCACAAGACTACAACATGGAAGGCGAAAGCCGTGAATTGACCGTGTTGTTTGTCGATGTGCGTGGTTTCACGACGATTTCCGAAGGGCTGACACCAAAAGCTTTGCGCGAATACATCAACATCTATCTGACGGCGATGTCAGCTGACATCCGCAATAATCGCGGCACACTCGACAAGTACATCGGTGACGCAGTGATGGCGTTTTGGGGGGCACCGATTGCCTTGCCTGACCACGCTAGTCGTGCGGTGGGTAGCGCGTTAAAGATGTTGGAAACTGCCGAACAATTGAATAAAGACTTCATTTCCCGTGGTTGGCCGCCGCTAAAAATCGGTATTGGCTTGAATACAGGGCAAATGCACGTCGGTGACATGGGTTCGAATGTGCGGCGTGCTTACACCGTGATGGGAGATGCCGTCAATTTAGGTTCGCGTTTGGAAGGCATTACCAAACAATATGGCGTCGGCCTAGTGGTTGGCGAATCGACCAAACAAGCAGCGCCTGAATATTTTTATCGGCAACTGGATTGTGTGCGCGTCAAAGGCAAGAACGAACCCATTCCAATTTTCGAACCTATCGCCGCCGCTTCGACTGTTAGCCCGCAATTGCGCATGGAGGTCGAGCGCTGGCATATGGCTTATGGATTGGTCATGCAACAGCGCTGGGATCATGCTGAAGACGTCTTGCGGGAATTACTCAAGCGTGACCCCGATAATTATTTGTACAAACTATATCAAAAACGGATTGCCTATTATCGCCTCCACCCACCAGGAGAAGATTGGGATGGCGTGACAACGTTTGAAACGAAGTAAAGAATTTCTGCGCTTAATTGGTTTGAATAATGGAAAAAATATATTGCAATATTTTTATTGTTTAATGGCGGCGGCAGCAGGTTGTTGCAAATCTGCGCTTAAAAATGGCCTCAGAGCCAGAAAATGCTGCATTTGCCTGCGCTTTTCACGCAAATGTTTGGAAATAGTTTTTGATACAGTTGACAATGCGCTATGTGGATGCGGTGCAGCCGAATTCATGTCTGGCAGCGCCACGAACGCCGCGCAATTGGTTGGTCACCCGCCAGCCTAAGCATCAGCGTTGCGCTTGGCTTGCAACCAAAGGCCGGTAGCCGAAAGGCATTCCCCGCGCTAGCACAGCGAACCCGCGCTGCGCTAGTGACAAAAGTTTGGATAGAGATAACGATGATGAAACAGACAATTTCGCGCGTAGTTGCAAGCTCGGCCCTTGCTCTTATCTGTCAACTTCAAGGTGGCTACGTACAGGCTGCCGATAATCTTACGCCTGCCGCGAAGCCGCCTACCACAAGCGTGGTTTTAATGTGGTGCAGGTTGAATTGCCAGAACAAGAGCTGAATCAAGGCGTGGTCAAATTGAAGGTGGTGCAAACCAAAATCGGCAAAGTGACGGTCGATGGCCAAACCTACTTCACCGCAGAAAATATCCGACACAGCTTGCCGGGATTGGTGGAAGGGCAGACGCCGAACATCAAAAAAGTCTCCGCAAGTCTACGCATGGCGAATGAAAATCCCGCCAAAAAAATCACCCTCCAGCTTGAAAGCAGCGATAAAGAAGGCGAAGTCAATGCCGTCTTGAAAGTTGCCGACGAACGCGTCTGGAAGCTAGGCGCAAATCTCGATAATACTGGCACCACGGCCACCGGGAAAACCCACTTAGGGCTGTTGTGGCAACACAGTAATCTTTTCGGCCTTGATCACGTCGCTAGCCTGCAATACACCACCACGATTGAAAAGCCAAGTCAGGTCGCGGTGTATGGCGCGGGCTATCACATTCCACTGTATAGCGTGGGCGATTCGCTCGATTTGTTTGCTAGTTATTCGGATGTCGATTCTGGCACCGTGTCGGCCGGTGTGTTTGACCTTGCGGTCAGTGGTAAAGGCCGTGTTTTTGGCGTGCGCTATAACCATAATCTGGGCCGCTTCGGTGATTACGAACCGAAGCTTTCGTATGGTCTTGACTACAAGGCGTTCATCAATAGCGTCGAATTGAAAGGCACGCAACTCGGCAAAGATGTGACGGTGCATCCGCTGAGCGTGACCTATAGCGGTAATAAACCCATCAAAAATGGCGAGCTGAATTTCACCTTGGGTCTGCTCCGCAATATACCCGGCGGTACAGATGGCAATAGCGCTGACTTTAACGCAGTGCGTAGTGGCGCCAAAGCAAGCTATACCTTGCTGCGCTATAGCGCTGGCATGAACTTGAGCTTTGCCAAGGATTGGCAATTGCGCTTAGCCGCAAATGGTCAATACACCCGCGACGCCTTGGTGCCGGGCGAACAATTCGGGGCAGGGGGCGCCAGCTCAGTGCGCGGCTTTAATGAGCGTGAATTAGCGAACGACTCTGGCTTGCAAATCAATGCCGAAGTGTATTCCCCGAATTGGTGTAACAACATTGGCGAGACACCCGTGCAATGCCGCTTGGTGCTGTTTTACGATGGCGCTTATGCCAGCCGCAACAATGCGCTGGCGGGCGAACAAGAACGGGCAACCATCGGCAGTGTCGGCTTAGGGTGGCGCTTTTTGATGAGCCGCTACCTCAGCGGGCAAATTGATTGGGGCCATGTCATCAATACGGGTGGCATTGCAGGCAAAGCGAAAAATCAAATGCATTTCAAAGTCAATCTATCGTATTGACGCGTGACGACGGAGCCGGATAGGTACAAAATGCAGGTCCAAATTTTGCTTGATGCCAAGCGGCAATGAAAATTTCCCCGCGAAGCACGAGAAATTGCAGTACAAGCAAGGTAGCGATATACATCAGGTGCCGTTATTTGTCAGAGATGACAGCGCAAAATAATGACACTGACAAAATTTATTAATGTTGTATGCTGAATTGAAAGAGGTAAGGCTAGGGCGGTGCTTTGGCTTGCATCATAAGCAGCGTTGCCCTAACTTTTGCGTCAGTCAAAAGAGGGAAGAACATGAAGACCAAGCAATGCGAAATCAGCCAAAGCGGTCAAATTGACCACAACGGCCAAGGTGCGAGCAGCGATCTCCTTACTACCCAGCCTTGCGCCCAGCAACATCGGGCACGGTGGGCGGGTCTGTTAAGACCGCTACCGCTGATGTTATTAGCTTGCTTTGGCCTCGCTATCGCCAACCCGAATGGCTCGCAAGTGGTGAGTGGCAAAGCGGACCTCGTACAGCAAGGCACTATACTGACGATCACCAAGAGCGCCAACGCCATAATCAATTGGCAAAATTTCAGCATCGACCCCAATGAAGTGACGAAATTCGTGCAGCCCAATGCGGGCAGTAGCGTATTGAATCGGGTGACAGGCAACTACTCCTCGCAAATTCTGGGCGCGCTGCAATCGAACGGCAAAGTCTTTTTAATTAATCCTAACGGTGTCTTGTTTGGCAAGGGCGCTAGGGTCGATGTGAATGGCTTAGTCGCTTCTAGCCTCAACATGACAAATGCCGATTTTCTCGCTGGCAAAAATCAATTCACGCAAGGCGCAACGGCTGGCAAAGTCGAAAATCGCGGCAATATCACCACCCCTAGCGGTGGGCAAGTGTTCTTACTGGCCCCCAATGTCGAAAATAATGGCTTGATCAATGCGCCCAATGGCGACGTGATTGCCAATGGCGATGCCGAGCTTGATGCCAGCGGTGCGAGCAAAGGCGGCACGATTTTGCTTGGAGGGGATTATCACGGCAGTAATGCCGCCATCCCGAATGCGGAACAAAGTTTTGTCGGCAAACAAGTGACAATTAAAGCCGATGCGACTCGTGCTGGCGACGGCGGCAAAGTTGTAGTCTGGTCCGACAATTTAACGCAAGCCTACGGCAGTCTTTCCGCAAATGGCGCTGGGCCAACCGGGAATGGTGGTTTCATGGAAGTATCGGGTAAGAATAAGCTCGATTTCCATGGCAAAGTGGCAATGGCCGCTGGGAAAGATGCGAACGGCCTGAAAGGCACAGGTAAAAACGGCACGCTCTTACTTGATCCTGCTGTACTGACTATCGTCGGCGGTACCAACGATAGTGCAAGCGATGGCACGAGCGATTTTAAAGGCGCTAGCACCAGCGGCACAATTAACTATGCCGACGCGATTTCTACCGTCTATCAAAGTGAATTAGAGGGCATCGGCAGCAACATCGTTTTGGAAGCTAGGGAGCAAATCCTCACGTCTGGCACCTTTAACAATGGCAAAGTGGCCTTGCAAAATGGTGTGAACCTGACGATGAGCACGCGCAACGGCGGCGGCGACCAAATCGTCACCAATGGCATTGATTTGACCGGCAGGTCACATGGCGCGAATCTGGAATTCGCCGCCCAAGGCACGGGCTCTATCACGATCACCTCGGGTACAGCCAACTATAACAACGCCAACATCGTGCTTGGTAAGCTCAGCACCACTGGCGGCGCAGTGACGGTCACGGCGCGTGGGGATGTCAGCGCGAACGGTGCGATAAATAGCGCGAACGGGGCGGTGACGCTCAATGGCGGCAACATTCACCTCGGTGCATCTGCGGCGATCGATAGCGGCGACGGACAACTGAAGCTCAATTCGGTGGCGCCTAATGGCAGTGTAATCTTGGCAGAAGGCGCGACCCTGCATGCAAATTCGCCGACATTTAACGACGGCATTTTCATCATCGGTGATAACGTCAGTCTGCCGACTTCGCAAAGTAATTCGATTTCATTGAGTGGTCAAGGGAGCGTACGCTTTAGCCCGCATGACTTGAATCGCTCGATTATGTTGACCAACACCAAAACCAGCGAAGTGTTTGAGATCACGGCGCC
>JACPVY010000505.1 GCA_016197345.1 Burkholderiales bacterium | reverse complement strand
GTCGGCCAGTCAAGCACATAGCGGTTGGTATCTCGGCCATCCTCCCGTGTTTGCCTTACGTTTGCCGGACGGCCGTTGGTTGCTGGGGCAACGGCCAGCGCCGAAACGGCGACCACCCAATGCCTTGATCCACATCTTTTTTATTGCAGCAATCGGTATTGCATTGGGCGCTTACCCGGTAGTGCGGCGTCTCACTCGACGCTTGGAACGCTTGCAAGCCAGTGTTGATCGTTGGGGTGGCGGCCAGTTATCGACTCGGGTGGAAGTCGAAGGCGAAGATGAAGTCGCTCACTTAGCGGCCAGCTTTAATCGCGCCAGTGAGCACATCGAATCCCTCGTCAATGCGCAAAAAAGTCTGCTCGCCAACGCCTCGCACGAGTTACGCTCGCCGCTAGCGCGCATCCGCATGGCCTTGGAATTACTCCCTAGCGGGCAAAACATCGAAGTGCAAGATGAATTGACGCGCAATATCCATGAACTCGATCAAATCATTGATGAAATTCTGTTAAGCAGCCGACTCGACGCAACCAGCTTATTGCAAGCGAACTTAGAGCAGATCGATTGCATCGGTTTGCTAGCAGAGGAATGCGCAAGAGTCGATGCTCAGCTCGATATCGACGGCGATGCCGACATCGAATTAATGGGCGACGCTAAGCTGATACGCCGCATGTTGCGTAATTTGCTAGAAAACGCACGCCGCCACGGTGCGCATAGCAGCGCTGCTAGCGACATTCCGCCAGAAATTCTGGCCTCCCTACGGCAAACAGATAACGCCATCGAAATCGATGTCTGTGATCGCGGCCCCGGGGTGCCCGAAGCCGAACGCGAACACATTTTTGAGCCGTTTTTCCGCTTGGCGGGTGCGCGCGAGGCCGATGGTGGCGTCGGTCTTGGCCTTGCATTGGTGCGTCAAATCGCCAAACGCCATGGTGGCAATGTGGTATGCCTACCACGCGATGGTGGTGGTAGCTGCTTCAGAATCAGCCTGCCAAACAAGTCAGCTTAATACCCAGTAAGTGCTCTAACAAACCTAGCGGCATTACCACACTTCCCCCGCAAAAAGCGTCCTGAGCGACGCTTTTTGCACATCCCGCCACAAAAATAGCGACTTTCTGCATTGTTGCTACCAGTAAGCAATTTCCGCCTAGCTGTTGTGATATCTTCGCCAATGTAGCGTTGATTGCATTTTCTGCGACGAAGCGCCTAATTTCACCCTATCACCACCGACGAGACCCTCCGTGAATAGCAATCCCGAACTTTGGAACCACGATCTAGCCCCTACCGACGAACAACAACGCACTTGGCGTTGGTATCATTTTTCCGCGCTGTGGATAGGGATGGTGATGTGCATCCCAGCCTATACCTTAGCGGCCAGTCTGATTGAAGGCGGGATGTCGGCCTTGCAAGCCTCTGGCACGGTCTTTCTCGCCAATGCCATCGTCTTAATCCCTATGCTGTTAATTGGCCATGCCGGGACGAAATATGGCATTCCCTACGCCGTGCTCGTGCGCGCTTCGTTCGGCACCAAGGGCGCGCGCTTACCAGCCTTGATGCGTGCGATTGTGGCGTGCGGCTGGTACGGCATCCAAACTTGGTTTGGGGGGCAAATGATTTACACGCTAGCAGGCGTGCTACTCGGGCACGAATTAGGCAGCGATAAATTGCCCGGCTTGGGCATTAACTTAGCGCAACTGGCGTGCTTCCTCGCTTTTTGGACAATACAGCTCTGGTATGTGGTGCATGGCGTCGAAGCGGTGCGCAAGTTAGAAACCTTTACCGCACCGCTCAAAATTATCGTCTGCTTCGCACTGCTATATTGGGTGTACGAAAAAGCAGGCGGCTTTGGCCCAATTTGGGACAAACCTTCGGCCTTTGCCGAGGGCGGGTCAAAAGCGGGCCAATTCTGGAGCAATTTCTGGCCTAGCCTGACGGCGATGGTCGGTTTTTGGTCCACGCTAGCACTGAACATTCCCGATTTCACCCGTTTTGCGAAAACCCAGCGCGACCAAATCGTCGGC
Organism: Burkholderiales bacterium; assembly: GCA_016197345.1. Classification (GTDB taxonomy): domain Bacteria; phylum Pseudomonadota; class Gammaproteobacteria; order Burkholderiales; family Burkholderiaceae_D; genus JACPVY01. The sequence continues at coordinate 1,056 of JACPVY010000505.1, read as the reverse complement.
CAAAGCCTAGGGCTGCCCGGCCCGATGGGGCTATTAGCCTTGCTAGCGGTGCTCGTCACCTCCGCTACCGTCGTCATTTACGGCAAAGCCTTATGGGACCCGGTCGAATTGGCAGGCAAAATGACGGGCGCAGCGGTTTTGATCGCCCTCATCATCCTCTTAATCGACACCGTTAGCGTCAATTTGGCGGCGAATCTGGTCGGCCCTGCCTATGATTTTTCGTCGCTTAGCCCGAAAAATATTTCGTATAAAACCGGTGGCTATATCACCGTCGGCATTGCCCTTGTGATGATGCCGTGGAAGCTTTTAGAATCGACCCAAGGCTATATTTTCACTTGGCTGATTGGTTATTCTGCATTGCTAGGGCCAATCGCCGGCATCATGATTGTCGATTACTACCTCATTCGTGCTACCCGCCTGAACGTCAATGCGCTGTATCAACACGAAGGCGAATATCACTATCAGCAGGGGTGGAATATGGCAGCCGTGATCGCCTTTGTGATTGGCGTGCTACCGAATCTCCCGGGCTTTTTACACGCCGCCTTCCCCAGCGCCGTGCCAGATGTTCCGTCCCTCTTTTTGACGCTCTACACCTATGCATGGTTTGTCGGCGTGGCGATTTCTGCGATTGTTTATTTCGCGCTGATGCAGGGGAAACGTCATGCTTGATACCACGTTAGATCTCATCATCCGCCATGCTAATTTGGCCGACGGCCGCACTGGTATTGACGTTGGCGTACTGAATGGCAAAATCGTCGCGGTGGAGGCTAACTTAGCGGCACGCGGCGCACAAGAAATTGACGGTAGCGACAAGTTACTCAGCGCGCCGTTTGTCGATGCCCATTTTCATATGGATGCCACGCTCTCTTACGGTCAACCACGCGTCAATCAATCCGGGACACTACTAGAAGGTATCGCACTCTGGGGCGAGCTAAAACCGCACCTGACGGAAGACGCGCTAATCGAACGTGCTTTGCAATATTGCGATTGGGCGGTAGCGCGTGGTTTACTCGCGATTCGTTCGCATGTTGACGTCTGCGATGATCGCTTGCTAGC
>JACPVY010000116.1 GCA_016197345.1 Burkholderiales bacterium | reverse complement strand
GCCCTGTACCGCCTCTGGCATTGTGCGGCGTCATCCCGATATTCGGTGGCTGCGGCGGCGTAGCGATACCTTGGCGCTAGCGGGACTAGCAACGCGCATCCTCGATAATTTGTGGCAGATGTTGAAACCGGGCGGCAAATTGTTATTGGTGACCTGTTCCTTGTGGCCGCAAGAATCGGAAGCGCAAGCAGCGGCATTTGCGATTCGTCATCAAGCGCGACGCTTGGATGCGCCGGGGCAATTATTTCCTAGCTTGCAAGAGCGCGAAAAAGCAGCAGGTGCCGAGGGTGGTGAAGCGGAAGCTGGCAGCGTTTTGCAAGATCATGATGGCTTGTTTTATGCTTTGTTTGAAAAACCTGCCACGGCAAGTGCAGGCTAAGGAGTGGCAGGTAGCGAGTGGTAGAGAAGAGCAGCGCCGAAAACCAGCGATGCTAAATGCACTAAATTGAGCAATTTCAACATTCTTGAACACGCATGGGTATCGAAAAAAAGCAAACGCGATTGGAGTGGCGACTATGGCAGCACATAGGGTGGGCGCTCATCCGCTGTCTGTTCGCGTTGCTGCTCGGTGCGAGCGCGACAGCGCATGCCGTCGAAGGGATTGAAATCAAAGAAGCGCATATCGAAAGCGCTGAAGATGGCTATAAGCTTGCGGCCACGTTTGATCTCGAACTCAATCGCGGCCTAGAAGATGCGGTGACACGTGGCATCCCCCTGTATTTCACAACCGAAATCGAATTGACGCGGCCACGCTGGTATTGGCTGGATGAAAAAACGCTACGTAGCACCCATACTTTGCGCCTTTCCTACAATGTATTGACGCGCAAATACATTATTTCCTTCGCTGGCGGCGTGCAGCAAACTTTCAATAGCTTAGAAGAAGCGCTGTTTTTGGTGCGGCGACCGAGTCGCTGGTTAATCGGCGGACGCGGCGCGTTGAAGGCGGGCGAAGTGTATAACGTGAGCATGCGGATGGCCCTCAATTTGGAATACATGTCTAAGCCATTTCAAGTCAATGCGATTAATAATAGCGATTGGCGCCTTTCCTCCGACCGCAAAAATTTCAGCTTTAAGGCAGAAGACAAGTGAATCGCACCCTGCGTTATATGCTCGTCATTGGCGGGGCGATTTTAGTTATCCTCTTGTTTTTATTGGCCTCTGCCTCTGAAAATTCCGATTTTTTTGAACGCAATTATTCTTGGCTACTCGGCCTCAATGCCTTGGTGGCGGCGGTTTTGCTTGGTTTGGTCTCGCTCTTGCTAGTGCGCCTTGCCGGGCGCTATCGCAAGCAGAAATTCGGCTCGCGCTT
>JACPVY010000504.1 GCA_016197345.1 Burkholderiales bacterium | reverse complement strand
TTCCAGAAGGCGCGGGCATTATTCCCAATCCATTTAATCGCATTCCCGGTTTTTCATATGGCAGCCATTATTTTGTGCCAGGCTTTCCTGAAATGGCGTGGCCAATGATTGCATGGGTGCTCGACACCTATTACGCCGATTCCTTCCATCAAGTGCCACACGCCGAACAATCGCTGTTGTTGTTTGATGTCGCCGAATCGACCGTCACCCCTCTGATGGAACAGCTAGAGCAGGATTTCCCGCAAATTAAGGTCTTTAGCCTGCCATCGGTTGGCAAACCTGAGTTAGCGCAGCATATTGAATTAGGGGTCAAAGGTAATCCTGAGCAAGTCAAAGCGGCGTTTGCCATCATGCTAGAAGAAGTGCAGAAATTACGGACTGAAATCCGCTTGCTGTAAGCCGGATCGCAGGCTGAGCGTTACTGTGATCATTTGATGCAGGGTATTGCGGTAGGAGTGGGCGAGGCCATGTCAAACAAGCGGCAAAAACCATTTTTCTTTCGCGTCGCGCGCCAAGTGCGGGAGCGCTTGCGCATCGCCAGACCTAAGCAACAGCATGCCTATGCTGGCGCAGTGCTGCATGCGGCGAATGCACCGCACCCGGTTCATGCGGTGCATTCCGCGCATCCTGCTAGTGCAGCTAGCCATGCGCACGGTTCAAGTGCTGTTGCGGGCGCGGTGCCGCCAACAACCGAGCACGCGGAGCAAGTGTTGCCGCTACCTAGCAACGACAATCCAACTCCGCCCGATATTTCGCCCGCGCCACCACCGTCAAATAAGCCACCCAAATCTTTCTTGCGGCGCTTGTGGGGCTGGTTCAAACTCTTATTTTGGTTGTGCTTGTTGACTGTGATTGCCGTTCTTTCTTGGCTGGTCTGGCATGAAACCCACGATTCGCACTATCAAGCCCAGTATTTCCACGAACATGCGCGCCAAGCGACGTTTAGCCTCGGCGATGGCGCTAGCAAAGCCATCCGCTTCCCTGCTAGCAGCCCATTTGATGAGCGCCTAGGCTATGCTAACTTGCCGGAATTTCTGACTAAGCTGCGGCAAAAAGATTTTGACATTGTCAAACAAGCGCGCATTTCACCCAAAATGGCGGAAATCGCCGATATGGGACTCTTTATTCCGTATCGTGAAAAGACCCAAGTGGGCCTCGATTTAGCCGATTGCCATCAACAAACCCTGTTTTCGGTGCGCTACCCTGAACGCATTTTTCCTAGCTTTGAAGCCGCGCCAAGCCTGCTCGTCAAAAGCTTGTTGTTTGTCGAAAATCGCGAATTGCTCGATACCCATTACCCCAAACGCAACCCCGCCGTCGAGTGGGATAGGCTAGCCAAAGCGGTGCTAGAGCAAGCCGCGAATGGTTTTAGCGGCGAGCGCAAAACCGCAGGCGGCTCGACGCTGGCGACGCAAATCGAAAAATATCGGCATTCGCCCGAGGGACGCACCAGCAATATCAAAGACAAATTGCGGCAAATGGTGTCGGCGAGCTTGCGCGCCTACCAAGGTAGCGAAGAAACCTTGAGCGCACGGCGTCAGATTTTGCTCGACTATTTGAATACTGTCCCCCTTTCTGCCAAACCGGGTTTTGGCGAAGTGAACGGCATTGGGGACGGACTTTGGGTTTGGTATGGCCGTGATTTTCAAGACAGTACGCAATTGCTAACGAAAGCGGAAAGCGTCGATGGGAATGCCGTCGATCCACAAGCCGCACTCGTCTATAAAGAGGCCTTATCGTTGATGATTGCCCAGCGTCGGCCTTCGTATTATTTGGGCGATCCTGATAGCGATTTAGAGCAATTAACGGATGCCCATTTGCGTCTGCTCGCTGCCAACAATGTCATTACGCCGCAATTGCGCGATGCGGCATTGCAAGCGAGGTTAGCCAGCGCGCTAAAAACCAAACCTGCCACCGTACCCAATCAATCTTTCGTGACGCGCAAGGCGGTGACGGCGATGCGCACCCATTTATCGAATTTGCTGGGCGATAGCCGCTTATACAATGTCGATCGCTTAGATTTAAGCGTGGTTAGCACCATCAATGCAGAAGTGCAGCAGTCAATCACCAGCGTGTTGCGCGAATTGCGTGATGCTGAGAAAGCCAAGGCGGCGGGTTTGCAAGGCAAGGGCATGCTAGGCAATGGCGACCCGGCGAATGTGGTGTATAGCTTTACCTTGCTAGAACGCGGCGATGATGCGAATTATTTGCGGGTGCAAACCGATAATTTTGATCAACCGCTCGATATCAATGATGGCGCCAAACTCGATTTAGGCTCGACCGCGAAATTACGCACCCTCGTCAGTTACCTCGATATCGTCGGCAATCTATTCGAAAAATATCAGGGGATGGATGCGGCAGCGTTGAAAGTAGAACCAGTTGATCCCAAAGATAAAATCAAGCAATGGGAGCTCGATTATCACCAGCATACAGAAGAGCGTGATTTGCCAGCCATGCTACAAGCAGCGCTAGAGCGCAAATATTCTGCTTCGACTGGCGAAGGCTTTTTCACGGGCGGCGGCATGCATTATTTCGGCAATTTCAACGCCTCCGACAATGGCCGCATTATGTCGGTGCGCGAGGGCCTGCGTCATTCCGTCAATTTGGTGTTTGTGCGCTTAATGCGTGACGTTGTGCATCACTATATGTTTCAGTCACCCGGTTCATCGGCCACGCTATTGCAAGACGTCGATGATCCGCGCCGCGCCGCCTATTTGAGCAAATTTGCTGATCGTGAAGGTAAAGAATTCATCAACCGTTTTTACCCTAAATACAAGGGCAAAACCCCCGAGCAAGCCGAAAAAATCCTGCTGCAAAACTTGCATCCGACGCCAAATCGTTTAGCCGCGTTGTATCAAACCATCGCGCCCGATGCCAGCTTTGCCCAATTCGCTGCTTTTGTAAAAGAAAATCTGCCTAGTCAAAACGAACTTTCGAATGAGAAGCTAGAGCGCACCTTCACCCAGCATGCGGCGCAAAACATGTCCCTCGCTGATCGTGGCTATGTCGCTAGGGTGCATCCACTGGAATTATGGGTGGTTGGCTATTTACGCAAAAATCAAAACGCGACGCTGGCGCAAGTGGTGGCGGCAAGCGCTAAGGAGCGGCAAGAAGTGTATTCATGGCTCTTTAGCACCCACCGCAAACATGCGCAAGATAAGCGCATTGCAGGGCTATTGGAAGTGGAGGGCTTTTTGGAAGTGCATCGGCAATGGAAGCGCATGGGCTATCCATTTGATTCCATGGTGCCATCCTACGCTAGCGCGCTAGGGGCATCCGCTGATCGGCCAGCCGCGCTGGCTGAAATGATGGGCATTATCATCAATCAAGGGCAAAGAAAACCGACCTATCGCATTACTTCGCTGCATTTTGCCCAGGGCACACCGTATGAAACCTTGGTGCAACGCGCACCGGGTAAAGCTGAGCAAGTGCTCAACAAAGATGTCGCACAGGCCTTAGCTGGGGTAATCCGCGAAGTGGTCAGCAGCTAAAGGAAAAAATGTAGGGTGCGCGCGTTCGCGCACCCTACCAAAGCGTTACTTGCACGACCTTCTTATTCGATGCAAAGGCTGGAGATGTGTATAACGACATGGCCCTTACTAAGTGCAACAATAAGTGCAACAAGCCATCCAGCCTACTTCTTCCGCCCAAACCAGCGGGCAAAGGTATTTTCCACATCATCGACCAAGCCAAATACCACTGGCACCACTAGCAAACTCAGCAAGGTTGAGGTGATCAAGCCGCCGAGGATGGCAATTGCCATCGGTGAGCGAAAACTTGGTTCGGCGCTAAAACCGAGTGCCGTTGGCAACATGCCAGCGCCCATTGCCACCGTCGTCATCACAATCGGGCGGCTACGTTTATGGCAGGCGTCGATCAAGGCGTCAAAGCGGCTCATGCCATGTTGGCGCGCGACGATGGTGTATTCGACCAGCAAAATCGAATTCTTGCTGACCACCCCCATCAGCATGATTAAGCCAATTAAAGCGGGCATCGACAGCTCGCTATTGGTAATCAGCAGGGCCGAAAATGCGCCGCCAATCGAGAGCGGCAGGGCGGCCAAAATGGTGATCGGCTGCATAAAATCTTTGAATAGCAAGACCAGCACGCCATAAATACAAAAGATGCCCACCACCATCGCAATACCGAAGCTAGCGAATAATTCGGCCATATCTTGCGTCTGTCCCGCTTCAAAAATGCTGACGCTAGGCGGCAGATTTTTCAGTGAAGGCAATTGCATCGCGGCAGCATTCGCTTCGCCGAGCGTGGTCTGTCCCAATTCCACGGTGAGGGTGACATTGCGGGCGCGGTCTAAACGATCAATTTGCGCCGGGCCAGAATCGACCCGCAGACTGGCGACTTGATTTAAAGCGACCGGGCCATTTTTGCCGGGTACGGTTAATTTTTCCAAGGCAGCCAAATCGGCCTGAATGCTATTGGGAAGCTTGACGCGGATCGGTACTTGGCGCTCGTTCAAATTTAATTTGGGCAAGTTGGTGTCGTAATCGCCAGCGGTGGCAACCCTCAGCGTTTCGCCTATGCTGCTGGCTGTTACTCCCAAATCAGCGGCGCGCGCAAAATCAGGTTGCAACAGCACTTCCGGGTTCACCAAGCTGGCGCTAGAGCTGACGGCACCAACGCCTTTCAAGGTACGTAATTCGACTTGAAAGCGTGCGCCAGGCAACTCGGCTAACTTGACCCGCAATTGCTCTTCCAAATCCTTCAAACTTTCTTTGCGTTCGCGCCGCTCGCTCATGATCAAGGTCAAAATTGCGCGGCGTTTTTCGGCCGCGGCAGAAGGCGCATATAAATCGCCGCTACTACCGCCACCTATTGTCGCCAACACTGTTTTGACTTGCGGCAGGCTAGTCGCCACTTGGCGCACGCGCTCGGCCATGGCGGAGGTCGCTTGCAATGAGCTGCCAGGTGGCAATTCAATACTGACTTGGGTTTGACCATGGTCGGCGGCGGGAATGAAGCCAGTATTAAGCATACCAACCAAGGAGACCGAAGCGACGAAAAATACTGTGGCAATGGCGCAGGTGGCAAAACGATGGTGTAAACACCATTTCACTGCCCGCATATACCACAGCATTAAACGGCTATCGTGGCGAGGGCGGGCCACCATCGGTTTGAGCATATATGCCGCCATCATCGGCGTGAGCAAGCGCGCTACCAGCAGCGAAGCCATGATCGCTAGCACGGCGGTCCAGCCAAATTGTTTAAAGACCTTGCCGGGAATGCCACCCATAAACGCAGTCGGCAAAAAGACGGCGACCAAAGCAAAGGTCGTCGCGATCACTGCCATGCCAATTTCATCCGCGGCTTCCGTCGCCGCCTGTAGTGGACTTTTTCCATCTTGTAAATGGCGGATGATGTTTTCAATTTCGACAATCGCATCATCGACCAAAATCCCGATGACTAGCGCTAAAGCCACTAGGGTCACAGTATTTAAGGTAAAACCAAGATATTGCATGCCGATGAAGGCCGGGATCACCGATAGCGGCAGCGCGGCAGCGGCGATTAAAGTGGCGCGCCAATCGCGCAAAAACCACCACACCACCAGCACCGCTAAAATCGCGCCTTCATACAACAAATGTAGCGAATCATTGAAATTGTTTTCCACTTGGGTCGAGTTATCGAGCCACAACTGCAATTTGATGCCGGGGAATTCTTGCTGCAAGGCGGCAACGGCTTCTTTCACACCTGCCGCTAAATCCATTTCACTCGCGCCTTTAGCGCGCAAGATTTCGACCCCCACCACTGCTTTGCCATTGACTAAAGCGAGACTATGGCGCTCGGCGGTGTCGTCGCGCACGCTAGCGATTTGATCGAGGCGGACTTTGTGGCCATCGGCCAGTGGCAATTCCATCGCTGCCAGTTCTGCCACGGTTTTGACGGTGGCAATGGTGCGTAGCGTTTGTTCACTGCCGCTAATGGTGCTGCGACCACTCGGTGCATTTTGTTGTACTGAATGCAGTAAGCGCGAGACTTCGATGGCGCTCACGCCATGCGCTTGCATGCGGGCAGGATCAAGCTCGACCGCGATTTCGCGCGTCACGCCGCCCGCGCGCTGCACCGCGCCCACGCCTTTGACCGCGAGCAAGCGCTTAGCGAGGGTGTTATCGACAAACCACGATAAATCTTGTTCATCTAAAGTGGTGGCGCTCGCTGAGTAATACATCACGACGCGGCCAGTAGTGCCCATCTTGGTCACGCTAGGGGCGCGCATATCGCTAGGCAAATCGGCCCGCACCCGCTCCACCGCATCGCGCACATCGGTCACGGCTTCGTTCGGGTCTTTTTCTAAGTTGAAGGCGATTTGCAAGTGCACCACGCTATCCATCACACTGGTGGTGACATGCTTTACGCCGGCTAGCGTGGCGACCGCATCTTCCAACTTACGGGCAACTTCGGTTTCCATTTGCGCCGGGGCGGTGCCTTCTAGGGCAGCATCGACGAGCACATAGGGCAATTCAATATCGGGCAAATTTTGCACAGTGTTGGCGCGAAAAGAAATCAAGCCAAGCACGCACAGCAAAATAAACAGCATGATGGCTGGTGCCGGATTTTTAATCGAGAGTGCAGAAAAATTCATGTAAGCATTCCGTGCATTGCTGCTAAGTGAAAATAAAT
>JACPVY010000503.1 GCA_016197345.1 Burkholderiales bacterium | reverse complement strand
GATGGTCGCGAATGGGCGATTACGGTGCAATCCGATGTGACCGATGGCATTCAAGGGCCGACCGTCTCGAGTCAGATCGACAAAGATGTCAAAAAGCTGCGCGAGCGTTTGCCTGCTGGCTATAAGATTGATATCGCAGGTGCTGCGGCCGATAGTGGCAAAGCTCAGCAATCGATTAATGCGAATGTGCCCTTGGTGATTTTCATCATCTTCACGCTCTTGATGTTGCAATTACATAGCTTCTCGCGTGCGCTGCTGGTGTTTTTGACTGGCCCGCTAGGGGTGGCTGGGGCAGCGATGGCTTTATTGATCTTGCAAAGACCATTTGGCTTTGTCGCGATGCTAGGGGTGATTGCGCTATTTGGCATGATTATTCGCAACTCGGTGATTTTGATCGACCAGATTGAACACGACATCGCGCAAGGCATGCCAGCGTGGGATGCGATTGTCGAATCAGCGGTGCGGCGTTTCCGTCCGATTATTTTGACGGCGGCAGCGGCGGTGCTGGCAATGATTCCGTTATCGCGTTCAGTGTTCTGGGGGCCGATGGCGGTGGCGATTATGGGTGGTTTGATCATCGCTACTGGCTTGACCTTGTTATTCTTGCCTGCCTTGTATGCAGCTTGGTTCCGCATTAAGCGCGTTTGATGATGTAAATAAGTTATCTTGGCGACGTAAACGGGATTTTTTAGGCTTTTTTCGACCTTTTGCGTCGCCAAAACGACCAAAAAAGCGATTGATGTAAATTAATCTTGGCAAAATATGCGCGAAATTTGAAATTTGCGCACAATCGTCAAGAAATCCAGTAAAATTATCTTTTTCGGGAAGAGCACTTGTTGCAGTACGCATTTGATAGCGATAAATCACTTTCAAATCATCAGTAAGTGCCGGAACGCCCGAAATGGCCACTGCAAAGAATAGAACGGGTGTGAAAGTTAAAGCACGTTCTTAGGCAAGCATCACGTAAAGTGGGGCGACCGAAGGCAGCAAGCGGGTCGCCCTTTCTATTGGTGGTAGCAAGTCAATTTATTTGCAGTTTCAATCTGGCCAGTTGCGACGTTTTGCCGCAGTTTGGCATAAAATACGCAGCCTACATCCCCGCGAGGATGGCGAAATTGGTAGACGCACCAGGTTTAGGTCCTGACGCCAGCAATGGTGTGGGGGTTCGAGTCCCCCTCCTCGCACCACAGATTTTATTTTTTGGACGATTTTTACATGGCAACTGCAGTCGAAACCTTGGACAAGCTTGAGCGCCGTCTCACTATTTCTTTCCCCTTGAGCGACGTGCAATCTGAAGTCGAAAAACGCTTGAAAGCCCGTGCTCGCACGGCAAAGGCACCGGGCTTTCGTCCGGGCAAAGTGCCTTTGAAAATGGTTGCTCAGCAATATGGCTACCAAATTGAAAATGAAGTATTAAACGACAAAGTTGGCCGTGCATTCGCTGAAGCGACCAATGCTAACTCGCTGCGTGTTGCAGGTTTTCCAAAAATCGAACCAAAAGCAACGGACGCAACGCCAGAAGGCCAATTGGCTTTTGATGCGACGTTCGAAGTTTATCCAGAAGTGATCATTGGCGATTTGTCTGCTGTTGAATTAGAAAAAGTCAAAGCAGACGTTTCTGACGCCGAAATCGACAAAACTATTGAAATTTTGCGCAAACAACGCGTGCACTACCACACCAAAGGTGAGGCTGGTGAGCATGGCGATGGCGGCGCAGACAAGAGCGCACAACCAGGCGATCGTGTTACCGTTGACTTCGCAGGCACCATCGACGGCGTGCCATTTGAAGGTGGCAAAGCTACTGACTACTCGTTCAACCTCGGCGAAGGTCAAATGTTGGCTGAGTTCGAAGCCGCAGCAACTGGCTTGAGCGTTGGCGAAACGAAAGTATTTCCATTGTCTTTCCCTGATGACTACCACGGTAAAGACGTCGCTGGCAAAACCGCTGAATTTACGATCACGATGAAGCATGTTGCTTGGGCGCATTTGCCTGAAGTGGATGCTGAATTTGCAAAATCCCTCGGTATCGAAGACGGCGATTTGACCAAGATGCGCGACGATATCCGCGTCAATCTTGAGCGCGAAGTTGGTGCCCGTGTCAAAGCCAAAAACAAAGATAACGTGATGGATGCGTTGATCAAAGTTGCGCAATTGGACGTGCCTAAAGCATTGTTGAACCAAGATATCGAACGTTTGGCTGAAATGGCGAAACAAGATATGGCGCAGCGCGGCATGAATGTTGGCGACATCACTTTCCCTCCAGAATTGTTCACGAACCAAGCTGATCGTCGCGTACGTTTGGGCTTGATCTTGTCGCAAATGGTGAAAGACCATAACTTGCAAGCGTCGATGGAACAAGTCAAAGCGCAAGTAGATGATTTTTCGCAAAGCTATGAAGATCCACGTGAAGTCGTGAAATACTACTATAGCGACCGTCGTCGCTTGGCTGAAGTTGAAGCCCTTGTATTGGAAGAAAACGTCGTCAACTATGTGTTGGGTCAAGCGAAAGTAACCGAGAAATTGGTTGCATTCGATGAATTGATGGGTAGTAAAGCCTAAGTCTGTCGTAATTAGCTGCGATCAACAATGATCGCAGCACGCTAGGCTGACGGCTCAACAAGGAACGCAGATGACAGGCAAGATTCTACATTCAGAAAAGGATGCCGAAAACCTCGGTTTTATTCCTTATGTGATTGAGCAAAGTGGGCGTGGTGAACGTTCGTATGATATTTACTCGCGATTATTAAAAGAGCGCGTGATTTTCATGGTGGGCGAAGTCAACGACTACATGGCAAATCTGGTTGTGGCGCAGTTATTGTTTTTGGAAAGTGAAAATCCAGACAAGGATATTTCGCTCTACATTAACTCTCCAGGTGGATCGATTTCGGCTGGTATGGCGATTTACGACACGATGCAATTTATCAAACCAGATGTCTCAACGCTATGCACTGGTTTGGCAGCATCGATGGGTTCATTCATTCTTGCTGCTGGTGCAAAAGGTAAACGTTTTTCGCTGCCGAACTCGCGCTTAATGATTCATCAGCCTGCTGGTGGTGCGCGCGGTCAAGCTTCTGACATTGAGATCCATGCGCGTGAGTTGGTCTATGTGCGTGAGCGTTTTAACAGTATTTTTGCGGAGCTGACCGGGCGTACGGTTGAGCAAGTTGGCAAAGACACTGAACGTGATAATTTCATGTCGGCGCCTGAAGCGGTGGAATACGGCATGATTGATAAAGTGCTCGTTAGCCGTAATGCGTGATCGCTTAGCGTAGTATCTGAAGACGCCCGAATCGTATCGTTCGGGCGTTTTTTTCTTTCTGCTAGGGAAAACAAAAACATTTTGTGTGGCACCAAAAAATAGAATGAAATGTTAGATGCGGATGGGGACTTTACGGTGCGTAAATTATCCGCTTCAACTTGGCTCATTCTGGCGCTAGCGATCTTTTTTGAGTTTTTACCTAGGGAATTTTTGAAGTTTGTTCTGCAGTGATTGCAAAATTGACTGATAATACCGAAACACCCAAACTTATCTATTCCCATGTCAGACAAAAAATCCTCCAGTGGCGAAAAACTGCTCTATTGCTCATTTTGTGGCAAGAGCCAGCACGAGGTTAAGAAGCTTATCGCTGGCCCGTCCGTCTTCATTTGTGATGAGTGCATTGATTTATGCAACGATATCATTCGCGATGAAGCAACTAGTATTGAGGCGGTTGGCGGTAGTAAATCTGATCTGCCTACGCCGCACGAAATTTGCGAATTACTCGATCAATATGTGATCGGCCAAGAAACAGCGAAGCGTATCTTGGCGGTTGCCGTTTATAACCACTACAAGCGCTTAAAGCACTTGGGTAAAAAAGATGAAGTCGAGCTGACCAAGAGCAATATTTTGCTGGTTGGCCCAACTGGTTCTGGTAAGACCTTGCTGGCGCAAACGCTAGCGCGCAAGCTCAATGTTCCGTTTGTGATCGCCGATGCCACCACATTGACTGAAGCGGGTTATGTTGGTGAAGACGTTGAGAACATCATTCAAAAGTTGCTGCAAAGCTGTGGCTATGAAGTAGAAAAAGCGCAGCGTGGCATCGTTTATATCGATGAGATCGACAAAATTTCACGCAAATCAGACAATCCATCGATTACGCGCGATGTGTCCGGCGAAGGTGTGCAGCAAGCCTTGTTGAAATTGATTGAAGGTACGATGGCTTCCGTGCCGCCACAAGGCGGTAGAAAGCATCCAAATCAAGATTTTGTGCAAATCGATACCACGAATATTTTGTTCATCTGCGGTGGTGCATTTGATGGCTTGTCGAAAATTATTTCGAACCGTTCCGAAAAAAGTAGCATTGGCTTCTCCGCAAGTGTGAAAAGCAAGGACGAACAAGAGTCGCATGCAATCTTGCAGCAAACCGAGCCAGAGGATTTGATTAAAGTTGGTTTGATTCCTGAGT
>JACPVY010000502.1 GCA_016197345.1 Burkholderiales bacterium | reverse complement strand
TGCCAGCACTGCAATTGGTGCGGCAATTGCTGCAAAATCGTTTGCTCGATATCGTGCTGGTCGAAACACCGCAATTACGCACCACGCTCACCGATCTGCAATTCACCAATGCCAATCTATTGCCAGCGAAAGAAGCGATCAAAGTCGTCAAGGCTCGCAAAGCTGCGGCTAGCAATACGCTGTATATCAGTTTCCCTGAAACCCATAGCTACCAAGCGGGCACCACCACGCAAATGGAATTCGCTGGCAAGGGCTATGGCGTGTCTCTGTTAGAGCCATTGCTGTGTTGCTCGGGTATTCCAGTTTTGTTGAGTTTGGCCATGGCCGAGGATGGACAAGGCCTGCAATTGTCGCGCTTGCCGCTGGCGAGCTTGGGCGGGCAAGGGCCGAATCAGGTGATGGCAGCGATTGCCGGCTGGTTGGCGGCGCGTTTGCAAGCGATGGCGACCGCAATGCCGCAGCAAACATGGTCGTGGGCGGCCTTGTTTCGCGCAAGTAAGCATTGCCGGGCGATTGAGCGTAGCGACAAGCTGAAACAATTGGAAGCCTATGTGGAAGCATGGCAAGCCAGTGGCACAGGGTTGGAACTGGCGAGCTACGACATTTTGAAAACGCGCCTACAACAATTGCGGCAAGCAAAATAAAACCAGCCGATGCGCACAGAATAGGGGACATGCAATGAACCAGCAGCTAAAAGAAACCGTTTCGGAATGGTCTTTGCAAGCCAAGCTTGCTTGGCATCGCTTGCGCTTGGCTATGCCATTGGCGAAAGAGGAAAAGGCGGCGTTTGCGCAGTCGGTGAAATTGGCTTTGCCAGACTTGAACCCGTCCCAATTGCTGGCATTGCAGCAGCGTTATCGCTTTTCGATGCGCAAATTTAATTTAATCAAACAGCATTTGTCGCAACTCGCGGCGCCGCAATTGGAGCATTTCATCGCACGCCATGTGCAAGTCGAGGGACAAGAGTATCTCGACGCACTCAAAACCGATAACAAGCCAGTGATTTTCGTCACGCCGCACTACGGCAGTTTTCAACTGGGTTGCTTGAAATTAATTCAAGAAATCGGCAAACACAAAACGGTGAATGCGTTTTACAACCCTCCTTCCAAAAATCGTAGTTCAGAAGGTTTTGCCGAATTGTTCCAAGGTTTAGGCTATGGCTTTAACGCCTTGTTTAACGACGATACCGCGGTATTGAAGGCGCTACGGGTATTAAAGCGCGGCGAAGCCTTGACCATGATGCCGGATGTGTTTGATATCAGCGGCCATGCCTTGTATGTCCCATTCTTCGGGCGTTTGGTGCCAGCAATGGCTGGGACGGCGATGTTTGCGCTGAAAAGCAATGCGACTGTGATCGTGGGCTATAGCTGCCCGCAAGATGGCTTAGATACCAAATTGACGCTAGGGCGGCCATTAGAAATTGAACGTAGTGGCAATTTAGAAGCGGATATTGCGACCCTAACGGCAGCGATTTTCCGCGACATGGAAGCGCAAATCCGCCGCTCGCCTGAGCATTGGGTATATTTGCCCAATATTGCCGACTTAATCGGCCAGCGCTTACCAGTGGATGCGCAGCGAGGCGAGGATTGGCTGCATACCTTGCAACAATTAGCCCCCCAATTTGCGCAAGATGTACCGGAATTGGCGCAGATCATGCAAGAAGCTTTTGCCCCGGCAACCTCGGTGAGTGCGCAATTGGCTGCTTAATCTCTCGTCTTGACGTATTCGACGCTTGCCGTAAAAAGCGATTGGGTGGCCTTGTTGGCATATCCAATCGCTTTTTGCTTGTTGCGGTAGAGAAAATCTGGCTAGTTTTTTGAGAGCGCTAGGTTATTGATGTGAGGCATTTAATTATCTTTATAACATCAAAGATAATAAAAATAGGTTGTGCTGCATTTGTACTACTTTTTTGCTGGATAAAAGCGGGTGTTTGGCGCTGTCAAATTCTGCCGTTTTGTGGCGGATGGATGTTTTATATCTCACAGTAAAATAACAAGCGCTTTGGTTTTAAAAAGCGAGCGCTTTCTATTTGCGCAGTGAAATGTGGGATTTATTTAGACATAAAAGTGATATGCACATCACTATTTAATATATAGATAGCGATGTGCGGAATTGGTATTCACCCCTGCTTTTATTGGCATATTTCAGTCAATATGCATCTGATTTAGGCATGACGACCCAAAACATCACGACCTATCAATGCTATCGAATAGGCAGGGGACTTGCTATCGAATTTTGTCGCTGCTACTACAAAGACGATTGTGGCATCGCCGCATTCGTGTCGCTGCTTAAAACATGTCGCCCGTGGTGTCCGATTCTGCACCGCTATCGGTTTCGTCAGGAACCCATTCCAAGATGCTGGCGGGTTGGCACGCTAAGCGTTCGCAAATTTTTTCTAAGGTGGTAAAACGTATCCCTCTTACCTTGCCGGATTTTAATAGGGATAAGTTTTGTTCTGTGATGCCAACATAAGCCGCAAGGTCTTTCGACTTTAATTTGCGCTTGGCTAGCATGACATCTAGCGTAACGATGATAGCCATTAGATAAAGCCCTCATTTTCCTCTGCTAATCGACGGCCCTCATGCATGATCCAAGCGATCAAATAAAATAAGCCGCAGACTAAAATCAACAAAATTTCGTTTGATGTAATATCAAAAGTAATACTATATGCCTTGCTATTTGACGCCAGATTGAAAACCATGGCACGCAATGGCTTTTCAACATTCGCAAATATCACAGACAAAAACGTCGCGCCAGCAAACGCCCGTAAATATGCTATGGTGCGTTTAGCAAAAATGGCGCCGCGTTGAAATTGGCGTAAGGTCTGTTCCAATTTCAACATGCCAAATATCAATAAAACTATCGGCGGTAATCCCACTGCAATGCCAAGCAAACGTTGGCTGGTTGGCATCATTTGCCGCGCATCAAGCGTCATGCCATCCGGTACGATTTGCATCGCCCATGGCCCGAGCTGAAATGGCGTTGCTGCCACCCATGCTAAAACGAAAAATCCGACCTGCAATACCAGAAAAATCAACAACACGGATCGTAGCAAGCGACAAAGGATTCCTATTTGCATCAGGCTACTTCTCGTAAAAGGATTATTCATTTTCGCAAAACAGTAAAATATGGCTGTATTAGTTTTACAGACTGCATTGTAGCCGAATCATGCAAGGGCTTCCAGCCTCGTGCTCAAATTGCTTTTGCAAAAAGCGCTTAGGCGAATTCGTTGTTGCATTTTCGGCAAAGGCGATAATTCAGTAATTTATTTATATAGTTGAAAAATAAATAAAGGAATAAGTGTTACATCTGTTGCCTATGGTTTTGCTTGAGGCGGCATAAAAACGCTCTACAATTTGCGCCGCTTAGTGCGCCATTATTGGAGAAATCAATGCCTGCTTACGAACTTGCTCAATTAAATGTGGGCACCATCAAATATCCGCTCGATGATCCTCAGATGGCTGATTTCGTCGCCAATCTCGATCGTATCAATCAATTAGCAGAAAATTCGCCCGGCTTTATCTGGCGTTTGCAAACCGAAGAGGGCGACGCTACTGCGCTTCATCCATTTGTGAATGAGCACACGCTAGTGAATATGTCGGTCTGGCGTGATCTGGCAAGCCTAAACGAGTATGTCTATCGCTCCGAGCACGTGACGATGATGCGGCGGCGGCGGGAATGGTTTGAGCGCACTGAAGATGTCTTTTTAGTGTTGTGGTGGGTGCCAGCAGGTTGGCGGCCGACGGTGGAAGAGGCGTTACAGCGTTTGGACGAGTTGCGTAAAAATGGGCCGACTCCCGGTGCTTTCTCATTCCGCCATGCTTTCCCTATGCCTGTGCCGAACGAAACTTGATCCCACTTTCACGCAATTATTGTGCAATTTGTTGCAGCAACCAATGCCGAAATGCGGCGACCTGCGGTTTCGCTAGCGCGTGCGGCGGATAGACTAAGTAATAGGAAGAGCTAGCCGCAAGGTTGATATCGAACAAGCGGATCAACGCGCCGCTTGCGATATCTGATTGCACGATGCTGTGGCGGCCGAGCGCAATGCCTTGGCCATCGACCGCAGCATGCGCTAGCATCGCGGAATCTTGAAATACGAGGCCACTAGTGGGTTCTGGGAAGTTGCTGCCCGCGAGGCGAAACCACGGCACCCATGGTTCGCCAGAGCAGCGAAGCAGGTGGGCGTGCTCTAGTTCATGGATTGTGGTTGGCAAGTGCCCACCGTTGTAATGTGGGCTGGCGACCGGGTAATAGTAGTCATCCAATAAATGTTCCGTGATTAAGCCTGGATATTGTCCGGCGCCAAAGCGAATGCCGATATCGACGCCATCGCGCTGGAAATTCGCTAGCGCGTTGCTCGATTGCAAGCTTACCTCGAGGTTCGGATATTGCTCAATGAATTGACCAATCCGCGGTGATAGCCAGCGTGCAGCAAACGAGGGTAGAGCGGTCACCCCTAGCCGCATATGATTTTGTTGTTGCCGCAAGCCATCTGCCGCTTGCGCGATTTCGGTGAGCGCTTGGCGTATCACGTCGGCAAAGGCGCTGCCTTCGCTCGTAATCGTCAATTTTTTGCCATTGCGCACAAAGAGCGCCAGCCCTAAATCTTCCTCTAGCGCCCGTACTTGGTGGCTAATCGCGCCATGTGTCACATGAATTTCTTCTGCCGCGTGCGAAAAATTTTGATGGCGCGCGGCCGCCTCAAATGCGCGTAAGGCGGCGAGATTAGGCAGGCGACGGAAATCAGTCATGATAGGTTTGATGTGAGGAAAATTAGCAAGAGATTGGAATATTACTCGTTTCTGCTTTGCACTGGGAGCGACTACACTTCTGTCATCGGCCTCGGGCAACGAGGTCAGTGAGCAAAACTGAAGGAGAATATCATGCTAGTTAATTTCGCAAAGACGCAATATATTTTAGGCGCTGGTAGCACGATTTCCGGCAAATTGAAACAAACCCGCCAGATCGCCGTCAAGCAAGGCCGGGTCTGGCTAACGGTAGAAGGGCAGAATACCGATTTTTGGCTGCAAGCGGGTGAAGTAGTGCAAGTGCCTGCCCACCGTTTGCTGGTGATAGAAGCGCAGCAAGAAGCGAGTGAAATTGCGATTTGCTTCTCCGCGCTGAATAGCAGTGCAGATAGCCAATGGATGGCGAAGGCGGTCGCGCCAGCGGCATTGGCTGCATGAGGATGCGCACGATGGCTAGGCTAGTGTCAACCACGCGCTTTTTTGCAGCGCATACAAGCAATGCCGCTGTAGCGCGTGGCCGTCTGGCAAGGCTGGATGATCAAAATCTTGTTGTTGATTGTGCAGGCCGATTTTTTCCATCACGGCGCGCGATGGGACATTCAGCACACTGGTGAATGACACAATTTCCGCTAAATCTAATTCCTTAAAACCAAATTCCAATACTGTGCGCGCCGCTTCACTCGCATAGCCACGCCGCCAATAGCGTTGCGCTAAGCGCCAGCCAATTTCGACACAGGGCGAAAACGCAAATTGACGCTTGGGTACGCTGAGGCCGACAAAGCCGATAAAGTCGCCCGCATCTGGTCCGTGCAAAATTTCAACTGCCCATAATCCCCAGCCATAGCGTGCGAAATGTTGGTGTGTGTTGTGAATAAAGGCTGCGCTCGCCGCGCTATCTAGCGTGGCAGGGAAATAGCGCATCACTTCAGGATCGGCATTGAGTGCCGCAAAAGGGGCATGATCGCTGGCCTGCCATGGTCGTAAATGAAGGCGTGCCGTTTTCAATTCAGCGATGTGGCTAAGGCTGGGAATGGGTTGAGTGAGCATACTGTGTCGATAGTGTGCGAGAGCGTCTATTCTATGCTGGTTGGTATAGCGATTCTCATGCGCGGAGGCGGAGGCCAACAGGTAGGCAACTTGGCGTCATCGTGAAGGAAAACATTTCTTGCGCGGTTTGGCCCGGTAAGTTAACAAGTTCAAAATTCTTCAAAATCATCGCCGTCAGCATTTTCATTTCCTGCAAAGCGAGAAAACGCCCAGGGCAAAGGCGTGGGCCGCCGCCAAAGCTCAGTAATTTACGCGTCGCTTCAGGTTCGGCGCCATCTTGCGGCAGCCAGCGTTGTGGTAAAAATTCTTCAGCCTGCTTGAAATCGGCGCTTTGCTTACCTGCATGGCGTAGCAGTAGCAAGACAGGGGTTTGCGCTGGCAGCCAGATATCTTCTAGCACGACATCGTGTACGGTTTGCATGCTGATCACGGGCGCCGCCGTTTTCAAGCGCATGCTTTCTTGTAAAACGGCATCAAGTAGTGGCAATTGCTCGACCACGCTGTGGGTGGCTAAGACCTTATCGTCGCCGCTGACTTGATCTAATTCTGCGCGAACTTGCGCACAACAATGCGGTTCGCGGCTGAGCGTATCGAGTAACCACGCCATGCTATGGGCAGTGGTATCTTCCCCCGCCAGTACCATTGTCATTGCATTTCCCATCACGTCGTTATCACTAAAGCCAGAATCGGCTTCGTCACGCGTCAATATCATCGCCTCCATTAAATTGTCGGGTTTGAGACGACGTTGCGGTTGCTCTTGCAGACGTTGCCGTGCTTGGTGAATGAAGCCCATAATGGCATGCGCAATCCGCAGCGTGGCGGCATCAGCTGCGCGATCCGAAGGCAGGCGTAGATAGCGCCAATACGGGATCGCACTGGTCATGCGCTTAGCCATGCGTAAAAAGATGGCATCGATATCGTGTGGCAAGGCATTGTCGGTATGTTCCACTGCATTCACATCTTGACCAAAAGAGAGCGCGATAGTGACATCAAGCGCAAAGGCTTTCAGGTCGCGCAGTAAATCGACCGCTTGGCCAGCCCGCACTTGCGCCGTCCAGCGCAGGCGTAGGCGCTCGACCATTTGCTGCAATTGTGGGAAAAAGCGTTGCACGACATCTGCGGTGAAGGCGCGCATCACCAATTTGCGTTGCTGTCGCCAAGCGTCGCCTTCGGCCATGAAAACGCCTTTTAGCATGATGTCGTCCCAGCCACGCGCGGCACTTGAGAGCCGTCGAAAATGCTCTGGTCGTTCGCGCAATACTTTGCTAATTAAATTCGGATCAGATAGCACCAGCCAAGTTTTGCGCCCCAACTTGAATTGAAAATATGGCCCGAATTGACGCGCCCAATTTTCCAAGTACAGGTGAAATTGTTTGCGCTTGATTTGATGCATATTGCCAAGCAAAGGCAAGGCCGAGGGGCCAGGCAAATCTTGCAAACGTAAGCGGAAACTGGGCTGAGAAGTGGGGGCAGTTGTCATATAGTTGGCGTAGTGACCGGCGAAAGGGCGACTCAAAAAATCGGCATGCGACGTCTTTTGCAGTCTCTCTTTCTGCCATGGCAGATAGCGTGATTAGAGTTAGCAGCAATATAGGCCAAATGCAGGTGGGCTGGGCATTTAGTAGCAATTCTTCGCATTTGATACGCGCTGTAAGCCATGCGGAATTGACAATGGGCAAGTGGCACGGATGTGTGCCGCGGAGCCGCTAGGGTTTGAGTTTGTATTTCTTCATCAAACGGGCATAACTGCCATCTTTCTGCAGTTCCGCCATCGCCTGTTGCAAGAGTTGGATATCGCTAGCGCTAAAGTCTTTGCTACCAGCGAGCCAAATATCGCCTAGGCTGATGGTGCTGCCAAAGCGGTAATGATTCATTTTACGACCACTGCTGGCGATGACCGCCGAATTGATTTGTTCACTGCCGTAGATCACATCGACCAAGCCTTTATCGAGCGCTTTAAACATGTTTTCTAGCGTCGATTCGACCAAAATTTGCTCGGGTTTAAATTTGTTCTTCAGCAAATAATCATAGGTAGGCGAACCGCGCATCACCACGATCCTTAGCGGGCGGATTTGCTCTAGCGTTTCGCTTGGCGTATTGCTATCGGCTTTGGCAATCGGACCAAAGCGCTGAGTCGCCATTTTGACGAGCCAAGTGAATTGATTTTCGCGTTCGACCGTGCGGGTCAGTGGCAGAACCGCCAGGCTATTTCAAACGGCGCGATGGTTTGGGCGTGACAGGGCGCTAACAGCGTGAGCGCAAACAAAATTTGCAGGCGGGCAAGGAGGTGAATCTGCATTAGACCTCCCTAGCGTAAAGGGCCAAGCGCGCAGCGCATCCTTGCTGTGAACACAGAAAATGCGCTGGCGCGGATCGGGTGAGTTGAAACGCGTTTGAAGACTGCTGGTGTTGCCAAGAATTAATTCGCTTTGAGCGTCGTCACATCACAAAACCACGCCAAAATCGCAGGTTCGCCTTCGTGTTCTGTCAAAAACAGCGATGCTAGCACCCAGAATTTTTGTTGATCTTGGGTTTGTAAGCCCAAATGGTAATTCACCACAGGCTCGCCACCAGCCACTTTTTGATACAGTGTTTGGTATTCGCCTGGCGTTTGACAAAACTGCGCACCGTCAATTTGCAATAACTGCTCGTACGGCACCTTAAACATATTGGCGAAGCTTTGATTGATGAAAACGCGGCGGCCATCGGACAAGCGCGTGATGGAAACGGCCATTGGGCTGATTTCCAACAAGCCATGCAGGCGTGCCTCATTCTTTTTCAGTTTTTCTTCAACTTGCTTGCGTTCAGTGATGTCGTTGCGAATCGAGACAAATTGATAAGGTTTGCCATCTT
>JACPVY010000501.1 GCA_016197345.1 Burkholderiales bacterium | reverse complement strand
TAGATTTCTATGGCTCTTATCGTCCACAAATACGGCGGCACTTCGATGGGTTCGACTGAACGCATCAAGAACGTCGCCAAGCGTGTCGCCAAATGGCATGATGCTGGTCATCAAATTGTTGTTGTTCCTTCCGCCATGTCTGGCGAAACCAATCGCTTAATTGGCTTGGCAAAAGAAATTATGCCGCAGCCTGATCCGCGTGAACTCGATATGATCGCCTCTACTGGCGAACAAGTATCGGTCGGCTTGTTATCGATGGCATTGATGGCAATTGGCAAGCAAGCAGTTTCTTACGCAGGTTGGCAAGTCGCGATTCGTACCGATTCCGCTTTCAACAAGGCGCGTATTCAATCAATTGATGACCAAAAAGTGCGGCGTGATCTCGACGCTGGCAAGATTGTCATTATCACTGGCTTTCAAGGTGTGGATGAGCATGGCAATATCTCCACGCTAGGGCGTGGTGGCTCGGATACTTCAGCCGTTGCAGTCGCTGCCGCTTTGAAGGCAGAAGAGTGCCTGATTTATACCGATGTCGATGGCATTTACACCACCGATCCACGCGTGGTTTCCGAAGCGCGCCGCCTACGTCGCATTAGCTTTGAAGAAATGCTGGAACTGGCGTCGCTAGGCTCTAAAGTATTGCAAAGCCGTTCGGTCGAATTTGCTGGTAACTATCGTGTCCCTACTCGCGTGTTGTCGTCGCTGACCGACCCGCTGATGGATTTGGCCGAAGAAGCCAATTCCGGCACCCTGATTTCGTTTGAGGATGAAAATAATATGGAACAAGCAGTCATTTCGGGCATCGCCTTTAATCGTGACGAAGCCAAGATCACTATTTTGGGTGTCCCTGATAAGCCAGGAATCGCCTACGCTATCCTCGGCCCAGTAGCGGATGCGAATATCGAAGTCGATATGATCATACAGAATCAATCGGTCGAAGGTAAAACCGATTTCACCTTCACCGTCACCCGTGGCGAATATGAAAAAGCGATGCGCGTGTTGAAGGAAAGCTTCAATGGCCAGCTAGGCGAGGGCAGTATCGTTGGTGACGCGAAAGTGTCGAAAGTCTCGGTGGTTGGCGTTGGCATGCGTTCGCATGTAGGCGTGGCGTCGAAAATGTTCCAAACCTTGTCGAATGAAGGCATCAATATTTTGATGATTTCCACTTCGGAAATAAAAATCTCGGTTTTGATTGACGAAAAATACATGGAATTAGCAGTGCGCGCCTTGCACAAAGCGTTCG
>JACPVY010000500.1 GCA_016197345.1 Burkholderiales bacterium | reverse complement strand
CGAAAAAGCAATCGTTGTTCTGGAGCGCATGATTTTCCCAGAGCCAGTTATTTCTCAAGCGGTTGAGCCAAAGACGAAGGCTGACCAAGAGAAAATGGGCTTGGCATTGAACCGTTTGGCACAAGAAGATCCATCGTTCCGCGTGAAGACCGATGAAGAATCGGGCCAAACGATTATTTCCGGTATGGGCGAATTGCACTTGGAAATTATCGTTGATCGTATGCGTCGTGAATTCAACGTCGAAGCGACCGTTGGTAAGCCACAAGTGGCATATCGCGAAACGATCCGCAAAACTTGCGAAGAAATCGAAGGTAAATTCGTTAAGCAGTCCGGTGGTCGTGGTCAATACGGTCACGTTGTGCTGAAAATCGAACCACAAGAGCCAGGTAAGGGCTTTGAATTTGTGGATGCGATCAAAGGCGGTACCGTGCCACGCGAATACATCCCTGCGGTGGAAAAAGGCGTGCGCGAAACCTTGACTTCGGGCGTGTTGGCTGGCTACCCAGTGGTTGACGTTAAAGTAACCCTGTTCTTCGGTTCGTACCATGACGTTGACTCGAACGAAAATGCGTTCCGTATGGCTGCTTCGATGGCGTTCAAAGACGGCTGCAAAAAAGCATCGCCAGTCATCTTGGAACCAATGATGTCGGTTGAGGTGGAAACGCCTGAAGACTACGCTGGTACGGTGATGGGTGACTTGTCTTCCCGTCGCGGTATGGTGCAAGGTATGGATGAAATCGCTGGTGGCGGTGGCAAGATCATCAAGGCCGAAGTGCCATTGTCCGAAATGTTTGGTTATTCGACCTCGTTGCGTTCCGCAACCCAAGGCCGTGCAACCTACACGATGGAATTCAAGCACTACGCTGAAGCGCCGAAAAACGTTATCGACGCTATCGTTACTGCTAAATCTAAGTAATCGCTAAGTTATTAGCTAGCAGCGCGGCGGATTGCCGACGCGCTGCAACAAATTTTTATATTGATATTTGAAGGAAGAATAAAATGGCAAAAGGTAAGTTTGAACGGACCAAGCCGCACGTCAACGTTGGTACTATCGGCCACGTCGATCACGGTAAAACCACTTTGACCGCAGCAATCGCAACCGTTCTGTCGAAAAAATTCGGCGGCGAAGCTAAAGCGTACGATCAAATTGATGCGGCACCAGAAGAAAAAGCACGCGGTATTACCATTAACACCGCTCACGTTGAGTACGAAACCGCAGCACGTCACTATGCTCACGTTGATTGCCCAGGCCATGCCGACTACATCAAAAACATGATT
>JACPVY010000499.1 GCA_016197345.1 Burkholderiales bacterium | reverse complement strand
TTCCAACTCGACATGCTGCCCGGCATCCGCAAAAATATGGGGGACATGACGAATGCGTTTGATTTCACGCAAAAACCGATGAAGTAATCTCGCGTTTGTTGTAGGTGCGTCCCATTTGTAAGGTGCGGACAGTCGCTGGTCCGCACAATTTTAAAACTTCGCCAACGCCACGATAAAGCCAGCCAGCCCACCATGACTAGCCTGAACATCCATCATATCGGCAGCATCATCTTCGCCGCTGCGCTCTTACACACCTTTAGCGCTAGCTTTTTTGAAGTGCTCGCGCATCGTTTGCCACGCCATCGCGGCCTCTTTCACTTGCTAGGGGAAGTCGAAGTGGTGTTTGGTTTTTGGGCTTTCGTCTTAATCATCGTGATGGCCATGATGGAAGGTGGTAGTGCCGCCACGCAATATGTCGAAACCCGGCAATATACCGAACCGCTATTTGTGTTTGTGGTGATGGTGATCGCCGCTTCGCGCCCCGTCTTTGTTGGCGCGCAAAATCTCTTGCATATGCTGGCCCGTCTGATCCCGATCTCGCGCCCACTCGCCCTCACCTGGCTAGGCTTAGCGGTGGTGCCATTGACGGGTTCTTTGATTACCGAACCCGCAGCGATGACGCTCGCCGCGCTCACGCTCGCACCGCTCGCCTTTCGCAAAGAAATGCCAGAATGGCCGAAATATGCGGCACTTGGCGTGCTGTTCGTCAATGTTTCTATCGGCGGTACGCTGACCTCGTATGCTGCGCCGCCAGTGCTCATGGTGGCGCACACCTGGGGTTGGGATAGTTGGCATATGCTGACCCATTTTGGCTGGCGTTCGGTCATAGCGGTTGTGATCAACGCGAGCGTCGTCACCTTTATCATGCGCCGCCATTTACCCGCCCAGTTTGAACAAGATCAAACCCAGCAAGTGCCACTGATTGTGACGCTGATTCATCTTGGCATCTTGGCGGCAGTCGTACTTTTATCGCATCACCCTGTGTTATTCATTGGTTTATTTTTATTTTTCCTCGGCTTTACCACCGCTTATGAGCGTTTTCAAAGTCCCTTGATTTTGAAAGAAGCCTTGCTGGTGGCATTTTTTCTGGCGGGCTTGGTGGTGTTAGGCGGTATGCAGCAATGGTGGTTGCAACCGATTTTGACCAATCTAGGCCCACTCGCCCTCTTTTTTGGCGCGCTAGGCTTGACCGCCATTACCGATAATGCGGCCCTCACCTATCTCGGTTCGCTGGTGCAAGGCATGTCCGATAGCGCCAAATATATGTTGATGGCAGGCGCGGTTGGTGGTGGTGGCTTGACCGTGATTGCAAATGCGCCTAACCCAGCGGGTGCGGCGCTCTTGCGGCGCGGTTTTAACGATGAAAGTATCGGTGCCGCAGGTTTGCTAGCGGGGGCGAGTTTGCCAACGCTAGTCGCTGCGATTTTCTTTTTAATTTAATTTTCTCTGAAGAAATGATGAAAAAAACTGTTCTAGCAAGTCTCTCTGCCGCGCTGTTATCTATCAGTTTTGCAGCAAACGTCGCCTACGCCGCAGCACCCCAGCAAAAAACCCAAGCACCCGGCTTTTTCCGTATGGCGCTAGGGGATTTTGAAGTCACCGCCTTAAATGACGGCACTTTGGGTTTGGATACGCAAATCTT
>JACPVY010000569.1 GCA_016197345.1 Burkholderiales bacterium | reverse complement strand
TTGAGCGGGAATGCGGATTCGGTCAAGGCGGTGGTGGTGCTGCGCGGGGAAGGGGACCACATCTTTTGGCGTAATTTGTTGGGTAAAGTAGCGGCTCGCCATCTCGCACAAATAGGCGATTTCGTCCTCGGCGATGCTGACCTGTCCCGGATCGCCATGATATTCGAGATCGGTGGTGCCGATCAGGGTGTAATCTTGCTGGTAGGGAATGGCGAAAATGATGCGTTTATCGGGATTTTGGAAGATATAGGCGTGATCATGGGCAAACATGCGCGGCACGACGATGTGGCTACCTTTGATTAAGCGTAAGCCATAGCCTTTGCCACCGGCACCATTTGCGCTATCCGCCACTTGCGCCGCCCACGGCCCGGCTGCATTGACTAGCACGTTCGCCGTCACCGTTTCTACACTACCGTCGGCATGCTGTAATTGCGCTTGCCATTGTTGCGCGCCGGCCGCCCCTTGCCGTTGTGCGCTAACGCAGCGCGTGCGGGTGGCGATGCGTGCGCCGCGCTCGTGCGCGTCCAGCGCATTCAGAAGCACCAGCCTAGCATCATCGACCCAACCGTCCGAATACACAAAACCGCGCTTGTATGTCCCTTTTAACGGTTTACCAGTGACATGTTCGGCAAAACGAATGCCACGCGAACCCGGCAAAATTTCACGTTTAGCGAGGTGATCATAGAGAAATAAGCCGCAACGTATCATCCACGCCGGGCGCTGATCGGCATCATGCGGCATCACAAAGCGGAGCGGCGAAATGATGTGCGGCGCATTGCGCAGTAAGACTTCGCGCTCTTGCAAGGCTTTGCGCACGAGTGAAAATTCGTAATATTCGAGATAGCGCAAGCCGCCGTGAATCAGCTTGGTGCTGGCGGACGAAGTGTGTTGTGCTAAATCATGCTGCTCGACCAACATCACTTTCAAGCCACGCCCCACCGCATCGCGCGCGATACCGCAACCATTAATACCGCCGCCAATGACAAGCAGATCGTAATGGGCGTGGCTAGCGAGATTTTCTGGGGAATTAGGCATAAAGTGGGAAGTGTTGGAAGGCGAGGATGTTCATTTTACTCAAAGACGAAAATAAATCAACAAAATTTCTCATATTAATGTTCGTTTTTGTTCGTTTAAGCTAGAATTCTGTTTTCGCATTGGAGGAATGCCATGCTGCCGCGTCACCGTCAAATCTTGGATTACATCCGCCAACATGGCGATACTTCGGTCGAAGTCTTGGCTAAAGTATTGGAAGTGACGGCGCAAACCATCCGGCGCGATATCCGCGAATTAGAAAATGCGCAGGTCTTGGTGCGCTATCACGGCGGCGTTGGCCTGCCCTCTACCGTGCAAAATATCGACTATGCGCAGCGCTTAGTGATGCATGTCGAAGCCAAGCGTAGCATCGCCTTGAGCGTGGCTAGCCAAATCGAACCAGGACGCTCGCTGATTTTGAATCTCGGCACCACTACCGAAGAAGTGTCGAAAGCGCTGCTACAACATCGCGGCATACGCGTCGTAACGAATAATTTAAATGTCGCCTCGATTCTGTCGGACAATCAAAGCGCGGAAGTGATCATCGCCGGCGGCGTGGTGCGGCATAGGGACAGAGGGATAGTCGGCGAAGCGACGATAGATTTTCTGCGCCAATTCAAAGTCGATATCGGCATCATCGGTATTTCTGGCATCGAAGAAGACGGCACGCTACTCGATTACGACTATAGCGAAGTGCGCGTGACGCAAACCATCATTGAACAATCACGCGAAGTGTGGCTAGTGGCCGACCACACCAAATTCAGCCGCCGCGCCTTGGTGCGGTTGGGACACATCTCACAGGTGACGCGGTTTTTTACCGATCAAGAGTTGCCAGCGGCAGCGCGGGAAGCGTTTGCGGGGGTGCAGGTAGTGGTGGCGTAGGGGCGTAGGGCGGACTGCACGCAGTCCGTCGCATTTCGGGCAACTTGTTGCCCACGGATTTTTCGTACGCAAAAAACAGCAGAATTGACGTGCGACCTCAAATCAACCGCCGCTTTTCTCGGTTTAGGCTGCTTGCGTGGGCAACAGAGTTGCCCACCCTACGTTATTACGCTGCTGACGGTGCTTCGCTCGGCACTGGCGTGCTTTCTGGCGTTGCAGCTTGCGCGGCTTTAGCCTGTTCCGCCGCTTGCGCTTCTGCTTGCGCTTTGGCATCGGCCATCGCCTGTCCCGGATTACGAATTTCCTGCACGATTTTACCGCCGTGTAAAACAATCACGCGATCAGCGCTAGCGATGGTTTCTGGGCGGTGGGCAACGATGACGCGAGTGATATTCAACGACTTCACCACTTCATTAACTTGCTTTTCACGCGCGATATCGAGGTGGCTGGTCGCTTCATCGAGGAATAAAATCGACGGTTTTTTGTACAGAGCGCGGGCCAGCAATAAGCGTTGCTTTTGACCGCCGGAAAGAACTGTCCCCATATCACCGACCAAGGTATTAAAACCCATCGGCATCGCGGCGATTTCTGGCCCCATGGCTGCCATAGCGGCGCATTTGGCGACCCATTCCAAATCGGCATGCGGATCGAAGAAGCTGATGTTTTCAGCAATCGAACCAGCGAATAAACTATCGTCTTGCAACACGGTGCCCACTACTTTACGTAGGGCATCCACACCAGCGGATTTTAAGCTGACGCCACCGACCAATACATCGCCTTCGGTGGGCGGCAAAATGCCGAGCAAGGTATTGAGCAAGGTCGTTTTACCAGCGCCGGTACCGCCAGAAATGATGATGTTCATCTTGGCTTTAACACACATCTTCAGGACTTCGGCCATCTCAAAACTGAGCGCGCCTTTTTCGACCAGCGCAT
>JACPVY010000568.1 GCA_016197345.1 Burkholderiales bacterium | reverse complement strand
GGTATAGCGCAAGGTCGCTTGATCATTGACGACTCGATCATATTCATAACTGCTGTTGGAACGGCTATAGCCTAGCGTGCCAAAGGCTGACCAATTTAAATCTATCGCAGAGGCTGGCAATTGCCATAACAAAAGTAAAGCGCTACTGAAATAGCGTAGTGGGGAATGGTAGCGTTTCACTGGCATAGGTCACCCAATATGTTTATTGCACGGCAAGGCGTTGTGCCACAGCCGCGAAGTGCGAGGAAATATTGGCAAAACAATCGACAATATCGGGATCAAAATGTGTCCCGCGACCTTCCAAAATCATACTTGTTGCTTGCTCATGGCTAAAGGCCGCGCGGTTAGGCCGTTGCGTGCATAGCGCATCGTACACATCGGCGAGCGCCATCAAGCGCGCGGCGAGAGGAATTGCCGTGCCACTTAAGCCCGCCGGATAACCGCTGCCGTCCCAGCGCTCGTGGTGGCTAAGCGCCATCTGTTTTGCCGTCGCTAAAAAGGCACCTTGTTGGCCCATCTGCTCACCAGCTTGGCACAAAATTTCATATCCGCGTTGGGCATGGGTTTGAATGATGGCAAATTCCTCTGCCGTCAGGGCGCTAGGCTTGAGCAAAATATGATCGGCAATCGCAATTTTGCCGACATCATGCAAGGCCGCTAGTTTGCTCAGCATCATGATGTCGCTCTCGCTGAGTTGCGAGCTATAACGGGGCAGGGTCGCTAGTTCGCGCGCCAACAGCCTGACGTATTCTTGAATGTGGGCGATATGGCGGCTGGCAAATTCATCACGAAACTCCGCCAACGACACCATCACATGGATGGTGGCATCTTGCAAATGGTTGATTTCAGATAAGCGCTGTTCGACCTGCTTTTGCAGCCATGCGTTTTGGTCTTGCAAAAAATCTTGCCATGCCTTCATTTGCAGATGAGTTTTGATGCGGGCTAACACAATCGGCAAACTAATCGGTTTGTGAATGAAATCCACCGCGCCCATTTTCAGGCCCTCTTCCTCATCTTCTGGGGCGGATTTCGACGTTAAAAAAATCACCGGCACGCGCTGGGTCGCGGCTTGTGCTTTGAGATGCTGGCAAACTTGGTAGCCATCCATCTCTGGCATCACAATATCGAGCAAAATCAAATCAGGCGCTTCGCTGCTGGCTAATTGCAACGCCTTGGCACCGCTATTGGCGAGCTTGACGCGATAGCTATCGCGTAGCAGGCTGTTTAACAGCGTCAAATTCGCGGGCGTATCATCGACCACTAAAATTGTCGGTTTGCTATCAGGTTTCATGTTGCCTCAGTCGCATCGGCTTGGGCCAGCAAGCTCAAGGCCTGATCAAAATCAATATTTTCCAACGCCAGATGAATTTCTTGATACACCGCTGGCGTAAAAATTTGCTGCCATTGTGCTTGTTCGGTTTCCCATAAGCTGATGCTATCGCCATCACCGGCGCGCAACAAGGTGCTCAGGCGCTGCAATAATTCCGCATGGGCTGGCGCTGCCGCAGCGCGCACCATGTCGCTCATGTTGGCATTGTCGGCGACGTGAGTAATTTCGCTCTGTCCCGCTTGGGCAAAATGTGCTTGCAACGCACTTAGGATGGGGGACAAAGCTTGTGCTAATTCGCTGGTGCAGTGCTTGATTGACGTGATGTCCCCATTTTTGCAGGCTTGCTAAAGTTGATCGCAGAGTGATGGCAAATGCGTCATCCCTAGCGTTGCCGTCAAGCCTTTCAAAGTATGTGCTAAGCGTTCGCCATGTGCGCTCTGCCAGTTTTGCCAGTTGCGTAATTCTTGCGGTAGATTGGCGTAATCGCGTACAAACGAACTGAGCAGGCGTTCATACAAGGCGCTACGTCCATCGCAATGGGCGAGGCCAACGCTGGTGTCTAACCCTGCAATCGGCGCGAAGTCGGTTAGCGTCGGCGCGGTTGCAGGGGCGTGGCTAGGCGTGCCGACAGGGGCGCGATAATGCCGCCCTAGGCAGGCATAAAGTGCGAATGGGTCGATCGGTTTGCTCAGATGTTCATTCATCCCTAGCGCTAGGCAGCGTTCGCGTTCTTCTAACATTGCGTGTGCCGTCATAGCCACAATCGGCAATTGGTGATAGCGCGCATCTTCACGCAAACGACGGCATGCTTCATAGCCATCCATCACCGGCATTTGCAAATCCATCAGTACCAGATCGAAATAATCGTCGCCATGCTCGTGCAGTGCCGCTAAAGCTTCTTTGCCGTGTTGTGCCAGAGCGACCAACACGCCTTGGCTTTGCAATAATTCCAGCGCAAGTTGTTGATTGATCAGATTGTCTTCCACCAACAAAACCCGCATGCCCTGCAGATTGAGGTTTTCTGCCTCGTTGTGGTGCGCCTGTTGCTGTTCGCTGGCAATCCCTAGCAATTGCTGTAAAACCTCGCGTAGCGCTGACGGCAAGACTGGTTTCGCCAGAAAATGTTCTGCACCGAGATTTTTTGCCGCTTGGTGTATCAAATCGGAATCGTAGGTCGAGACGATCACGCTACGCGTCGTCATATGGGCAAATTGGTTGAGCTTTTTCAACACTGCACCGCCATCCATTCCCGGCATCACCCAATCGACAAATAAGACATCAACATGTCCCTCGGCGATGATGGTGGCCACGGCTTGTTCGCCAGTTTCGACTTGCAAAATGCCATCTTCATAGGCGCTACCGACGCCCATCGCCGCTAACATATTGGTGAGCACCAAACGGGCTTGCGGTTGATCATCGGCGACTAACACTCTGAGCTTTTCTACGCCCGGCAGCAACGGTGCAAGTGTGGTTTGCAGGCCTGCGGTATTGGGGCGCTCAAAGACTGCGCTAAAGTGAAATTCGGAACCGACGCCGGGCGTGCTATCAACGGCAATCGCGCCACCCATCAGTGCAATTAGGCGTTTGCAGATACTTAAGCCCAAACCGGTGCCGCCAAAGCGGCGCGTGGTTGAGCCATCGGCTTGGGTGAATTCTTGGAATAATTGCTGGACTTGTTCCGGCGTCATACCGATGCCAGTATCGTGGACACGGAAGTGCAAAATCACTTGATTGCTCTCTGCCGCTTCTTGCGGGCGTGCGCTTAAGCCAACACTTAAGCGCACATAGCCTTGGTGTGTAAATTTAATGGCGTTCGACAGCAAATTGGTCAAGACCTGTCCCAAACGCAAGGCGTCACCTAACAGCAAACCATTGTCGCCCAGTAAGGCCGGATCGGCGATATCCAGCAGGAGTTCGATTTCTTTCTCGCGCGCACGTTGTGATAGCAGCGAAAGCGCATTGCCCAACACATCTTCCAAGCGAAAGCAGGCATGCTCTAATTCCAGTTTGCCCGCTTCGACTTTTGAGAAATCCAAAATGTCGTTCAAAATGCCGAGCAGTGATTGCGCTGCCTGATGCACTTTGCTGATGTAATCGTGTTGCCGTGGTGTGAGTTGGGTTTTTAGCGCTAAGAAACTCATGCCGATGATTGCATTCATCGGCGTGCGGATTTCATGGCTCATATTCGCTAAAAACATCGATTTAGCACGGGTAGCGGCTTCCGCCTGCTCATGCGCCAGTGTTAAATCATGTTGCACGCTCGCCCTGATTGCCACATCTTCTTCGATTGCTTGCGCCATGCTATCAAAAGTCGCACCTAGCGCTTGTAATTCTTCGACCCCAAGATCAACCTGAGCCTGAGGCTTGCCCGCGCTTTGTTCGTGGCTGACGCGGGTCGAATAATCCCCGCTGGCAACCCGTTTTGCCGCTAGGCTTAAGCGCTGCAACGGCCGCAATACTTTGACGCGTATCAATTGCGACGCTAGCAGCGCACCGACCACCGTGCTGAGCATCGAGATCAGCAGCAGGCTGTTCCAATATTCCAAGCGTTTTTTGCGCTTTCGCCGTTTCTTCTTGCGTGCGCTGATCGGTCGCCTTGGTCAGCTTTTGCACCGCATGCGAGAGATTGGATTTGAGTAGGTTGTATTCTTTGCTATGCACTTTAGCGCTGGCAAAATCGCGGTGGGTTTTGCCGTCAGAGACAAAATCGGCATTGACCGGATCATATAAACCTTGCATCGCCGCAAACGCTATCGTCTCAATTGCCGTCATTGAATCGTTGGCCGCTAGTACTTCTTGCAGGGCAGCAAATTCCGCTTTACTAAAGCCCTGCGCCTTCATCCGTTCTTGCAGCGATTGGCGCTTGCCATTGGCTGGTAAGCGATGCACGATGCGCTCGGCGATGGCATCATCCCAGTAGGTGACGGGGTCGAATTGTTCAGGGAAGGGTTTGTCGCCTTTGCGAATAGCGATGATGTCGTAGTAATACAGCAAATAGCGCGATTCGCCAGTGATGGTATAGGCCTGCACCAAACGTGCGAGTTGTTCCGTTTCTTGATGCAATTCCGAGGTAATCGCCATCGCTTTTTGGCGATAGCCTTGGCTTGCCAGCATATCCAAATGGGCTTGTCGAATTTGCACAATCAGCCAGATGTTTGCGCCTAGCGCTAACAGCACGAGGGCAGAAAACCAAGCAGATACTTTGCGCAATTTCATGGTGTGGGCATGCGGAGTAATAGGGTTAATCGTTGGGCAAAGTAAGGAGTGGGTAAGGGCGGTGTCAAGGCGTTGTCAAAGTGAATAGATTACAGAGGATAAAGGCGTGGCAGTGTCAGAGAAAATGATCAGGGAGATAGTACTGCAAATCCTTGGCGACTCGGGCAAATTCCGGCATCATCTTGCCAATTGTTGTGCCGCGTCACTTTGGTCGTGGCGCTGCGCAAACCAAGCTGACAAAGGCGTAACATTTGCTCGCAATGTGTATCTGGTTGGCAAGCGCTGGAAAGTGCGACTAGTGATACAATGCGCGGTTTGCTGTTTGCACGGGGATAATAGAAATCATCAAAAATTGGCATGCTACGCAGGTAGCGCGCGGCCGATGCGGAAAACGCGTCGAAAGCAAGATGCCGTGGCAACTTTTGAGATTTCACCGACGGCGCAGTCAGCACGAATAAAATCTCTCATCCGCACCTGAAGGAAACCCGGCAAACCATGTCCGACACCCAACCGATTTCATCGCCCTCGCCAGTAGCCAATGTGCGCTTTGCCGATTTTGGCCTCGCGCCCGAAATTTTAAAAGCGCTGGATGCGCAAGGCTATCTGCACCCAACGCCGATTCAGGCGCAGGCTATCCCAATCGTGTTGCAAGGTCGCGATGTGATGGGAGCGGCGCAAACAGGCACTGGCAAAACCGCTGGTTTTTCCTTGCCCATCATTCAATTGCTGCTCGCTCACGCGAATACCAGCATGTCGCCAGCACGCCATCCAGTGCGCGCCTTGATTTTGACACCGACCCGCGAACTCGCGATTCAGGTCGCTGAAAACGTCAAAGCCTATTCCCAATTCACTTCCTTGCGTTCCACCGTCGTTTTTGGTGGGATGGATATGCAGCCGCAAGCAACGGTCTTGCGTGGCGGGGTGGAAATTGTGATCGCGACACCGGGGCGCTTGTTGGATCATATCCAGCAAAAAACGGTGAGTCTGGCGCAAACCCAATTGCTGGTGCGAAGCAACGGCAAAACCTGATGTTTTCGGCGACTTTTTCGCCTGACATCAAAAAATTGGCCTCTAGCTTTTTGCAAGACCCGATCACGATTGAAGTGGCGCGTAGCAATTCGACCAATGAAAACGTCAGCCAAGTGGTGTACAAGGTTGAAGAGGAAGATAAAAACGACGTCGCTGTGCATTTGATTCGCAGCCGTAGCTTGAAACAAGTCTTGGTCTTTTCCAACACCAAAATCGGTGCCTCAAAATTAGCGCGCCAACTCGATTTGGAAGGCATCAAAGCGACCGCAATTCATGGCGATAAGAGCCAACAAGAACGGATCGCCGCGCTACAAGCGTTTAAAGATGGCCAAACCGACGTATTGGTGGCAACCGATGTTGCCGCTCGTGGCCTCGATATTGCCGAACTGCCGTGCGTCATCAACTACGATTTGCCGTATAACGCCGAAGATTATGTGCATCGCATCGGCCGTACTGGCCGCGCTGGCGCGAGTGGCGATGCGATTTCGCTGTATTCGAGCAAAGACGAACGTCTTTTGCAAGACATCGAAAAACTGATCAAGCGTGCCATCGTCAAGCAAGAATTGACCGATTTTGTGCCACGCCGTAGCACCGAACGCGTCAGCCGCCGCGACCCAGCAGATAGCTATCGCAGTCGCAATGCCGAGCGCAGCCCCTACGCAGGCGCCGCTCCACGCGCACCTAGCGCAGGTGGCCGGCGTGACAAAGTCGATCCGTGGTTCTTGAAGCCTTATGAACCATCCAGCAGCCCAAGCGCCATGCCTCCGCCGACAGCGAACAAGCCAACGGCGCAGAGCAAGCAGCAAAAGTTAGCGTATTTGCTGGGTGGTGGGCCGAAGCGGACCTGAGCGAAGCTAACACCCTATCCCGCATGAAAGGGAGCATCCGCTCCTTTTCCCTAGCATCGGGTTGCTGCGACTTTCGGCTGCGCCCTTGGTTCCATGCGACTGATTAGCGATGCGTAGTCCTCATTTCCGCATCTGATTGAGTCCGACCTCGCCAGAAATAACCTCAGCGCAGTGTTTGAGCTTGAGCTAAGTCTCGTTAAAAATGCGTATAACGATGCGGCACTTGTGTGCAGCGTCTGCCGCAAGTTTTTATGTCCTCCGCTATGCACTCTTTCACATTCAGTAAATTACTGCCCGGAGCGAGTAGTTGGCGAATTGCCTTGTTTTATTTCTTTGCAACTTTTGCCGTCGAGCGCGGCTCATTTACGTTTTTTTTGAACGAGCATGGCTATTCGGCAACCCAAGTTGGGATGCTGCAAATTCTCTTCTCTAGCTCTTTGTTTTTGTTGGAAATTCCGACTGGATTTTTCGCCGACCGCTATGGCCGTGTGCTCTCGCTTGTCATCGGTAGCCTATTCAAAGCGGGCAGCTTGTTGGGGCAGTTTTTCTTTGTCGATCACGGGTCGGCAATGGCACTTTGCTTTATTTTGAATGCCGCTGGTTTTTCCTTTATCTCGGGTTCGTTTAGTGCCGTGCTGTTTCGCCGTATGCAAGAAGAAGGCAATGAAGCCCAATTTGGACGCGTGATGTCTATCGTCCAGTTTGGTGGCAGCTTAGCGCTAGGGATGGCGATGGTCGCAGCTGGGCCAGTGTTGAAAATGAATGGCTGGCTCGGGGTCTATGGCATTTCTGCGCTGTGCTCTTTATTAGCGGCCATCCCCGTTTTGCCCCTCATTTGGCGTGAAAAACAAACGCCCCATGAACACACTGAAGTGCCGATGTTGCATTCGTTTTGGCAAGAGTTGAAGCACATTTTCCCCAAAGCCTTACCGTTTGCAATGGTGCATGCCGCGATGACGCCGTATTTTGTCTATGGCAGCGTGTTGCTCAATCGCTTGGGCTTGGCGCAAGGGGATGCGAGCGGAGCGGTGGGCATGGTGGAAATTGTCGGTGCGGTGTTTGTGGTGTTGGTGATAGGGCGTCTTGGTGAAATCAATATGCGGCGCATTCCAGTGCTGATGTTTTTGTTTGCTAGCGTGATGA
The DNA here is from genome assembly GCA_016197345.1 of Burkholderiales bacterium. Taxonomy (GTDB): domain Bacteria; phylum Pseudomonadota; class Gammaproteobacteria; order Burkholderiales; family Burkholderiaceae_D; genus JACPVY01. The sequence goes on along the minus strand of JACPVY010000568.1, from coordinate 8,535 downwards.
TTTTCAATGCCCAATATAGCCTGTATCAAGCGATACTCGCCTTCGCTTTCTCCAATTTCATCGTCTTGCTGTTTGAAGTGGTTGCCAGCCAATATTTGAATGGCGAAATCCGGCAAGAGCAGGTTCGCGCATCTACTTTGTCGGCGATTTCATTTATCGACATGATCTTCATTTCGTCCGGCTTTGCGATTTATGGCCTGTTGTCAGAGCGATACTCGCCACAAGTGGCGCTCAGTTGCCTCGCCTTATTTCCTTTGCTGGCAGCGCTGTTGTTCTGGTTGCGGCGAATGAATCGTCGCATGCCATTGGGGGTGAGGTAAGCTAGGCTATAGCTACATTATGACTGCGTTGTAAATCGTGACGGTGGAGTTTTTATGAGTGGGAGACGTGTTTTGCGCTCTTTAGAAAATGGCGGTGCCTCAGCATCCCCATCTTGCGGCCCACTGCACCGTTGCCATCTGCCAAAACTGCGCCACGCTAGTCGCCGCTAGGCAATCCAAGCTCAAAAACGCTGCTGCTTGCTGTAGCGCTCGCACTTTGGCCTGCTCACTTTCGCCCACCGCTACCGCTTGCGCACCGGTCTGTTTCGACAGTTTTTCGCCTGCTTCATTCGCCAGCACCGGGAAATGCATATAGCGAGGTTGGCGATAGCCGAGTAGGCTTTGTAAGTAAATTTGGCGCGCGGTGGAGTCGATCAGATCGACGCCGCGCACGACGTCTGTCACCCCTTGCATAGCATCATCGACCACCACCGCCATTTGATACGCCCAAAATCCTTCGACTCGCTTTAAGACAAAATCGCCGACTTGGGTTTGCAGGTTTTGCTGCTGTGATCCTTGCCAACGATCTGTAAATTGGATGATGGCTGCTGCACCTTCAGGGACACGTAAGCGCAAGCTGCGCCCGACACGGCCGCTCGGCAAACCTGCGCGACATGTCCCGGCATACAGTGGTGCGCCATCTTGTGCTATGCCAGTATTGGAATCAGCGATTTCACGACGGCTGCAAGCGCAGGCGTAGGTGTGTCCCGCTAGTCTAGCGTATTCGGTTTCGTAGAGCGCTTTGCGCTGGCTTTGCCAGACTACCTCGCCATCCCATTGCATACCGAGTTGTGCCAGCAAATGTAAGATCGCGCTATCGGCGCTAGGGACAGTTCTGGTTTCATCGACATCTTCAATCCGCAATAGCCACTGCCCGTGGTGGGCTTTTGCATCGAGGTAGCTGGCGACGGCTGCGATTAAGGAGCCAGCATGCAAGGCGCCGCTAGGGGAGGGCGCGAAACGACCGATGTAAGCGTTCATGGTTGAATATTGAGTAAATGCGCCATCGTCGCGGGTTCGCTCAAGCGCTGGATAAACCATTTGGTGCATTTACCTTGTGCCGCTTTGCGCCACGCTAAATGCAAATTCGCAGGAGGCTTGGTTTGTAGCGTTTCTTTTTCGATCAGGCTGCCGTCAAGCAGCCATGGCGCGCAATAGCCGCGCGGTAAATGGCCGCAGCCCAAGCCCGCGACTTGCGCCATCAATTTGTCGCGCAAACTGGGGACAGTCAAGGTGTCCTGTCCCGATAACAAGCCAAAACTCACGGCGGGCAAGTTGCGGCCAGTGTCGCCAACTGCAATCGCGCGATGCTGCGCAATCAAATCTGGCGGCAATGGGCCTTCGACCTGTGCTAATGGATGCTGTGGCGCCACGGCAAATACCCAATCCACGCTGGCCACATGGCGGCTTTGAAAGACGCCGCTCATCCGCACTAAATCCGGCCCACCTTCGGCGGCACCGAGGACGATATCGGCCCGTCCCTCTAGCAAGGCTTCCCACACACCCGTCAAAATCTCAAACGAAAAACGCAGACGTGTCCCGGTCATTTGCTTTTCAAAATCTTCAATGATGGGCAGCACGCGTTCAAAGGAAATTAAGTTGTCTAAGGCTAAGCGCAATTCCACTTCCCAACCTTTGCCAGTGCGTTTTACGCGTCGCTCTAATTCATTGGCCGCAGCCAGCAATTGCCGCCCTTGTTCGAGTAATTCTTCACCTGCGCGCGTGAGTTTGGCGCGGTAACCGCGACGATCAAACAACAGCACATCCAAATCTTCTTCTAACTTGCGCACGCTATATGTGAGGGCGGATGGCACGCGCTCGAGTTCGGTAGCGGCTGCGGCAAAGCTACCTTTGCGCGCAATCGCATCCAAAATCTGTAAGGCTTCGAGGGAAATATGCATGTTCAAAAATTTTGAATGACTTATCCGAATTCAACGACTAGTGAATTCGCTGGAGAGCCTATATAGTACATCCATCGCAGGGAAACACACTATTTCCACTGTACAAAATTTTAGAATAAGGAATGCATTATGTTGACTCTACGCAAACGTGATGAACGTGGTTTTGCTGATCATGGCTGGCTGCAATCTTGGCATAGCTTTTCTTTTGCAGATTACTACGATAGCAAACACATGGCATTTGGCCCGCTGCGCGTGATCAATGATGATTACATCGCACCTGACAATGGCTTTGGTATGCATGGTCATAGAGACATGGAAATCATCAGCTATGTGTTGGCGGGGGAATTGACGCACAAAGACAGCATGGGCAATGGCAGCACGATCAAACCCGGCGCAGTGCAAAGAATGAGCGCTGGCAAAGGTGTGCTGCATTCGGAATACAACCATAGCGTCGATCAGCAAGTGCATTTGTTGCAAATTTGGATCATGCCTAACAAAGTCGGTAGTGCGCCTAGCTATGAAGAGAAAGTCTTTAGCGACGCCGAAAAACAAGGCGTGTTACGCTTAGTCGCTAGCAATGATGGACGTGAAGGATCGGTCAGCATGCAGCAAGATGCGGCGCTGTATGTCGGTTTATTTGATGGTGCGCAACAAGCGCAGCGGGAAATCGCTAATGGGCGGCAAGTGTATGTCCATGTCGCACGCGGTAAAGTGCAAGTCAACGGTGTCGCTTTGCAGGGCGGCGATGCAGCGATGCTAGTAGGCGAGCAGGAAGTACGGATTAGCGAGGGGGAAGACGCCGAAGTATTGGTGTTCGATTTACCCACCACGCATTAATTTTTTGCAGTAGGTTTGCAGCAAAACGTGGTGCAGAAACATGGCTCATAATGCGCCACATAACACGCCACGATACGGGCAAAAGTGACACACACATTTCATTCAAATCATTCAAGGAAAAATCATGGCAAAAGTTGCAGTTGTATTCCATTCCGGCTACGGCCACACCAAAAAACAAGCAGAAGCCGTGTTGGCTGGTGCGCAAAAAGTGGACGCTAATGCGCAATTAGTGGCGATTGATGCGGAAGGTAATTTGAGCGATGAACAATGGGCGATTTTGCATGCCGCTGACGCGCTGATCTTCGGTTCACCAACGTATATGGGGACAGTCTCGTGGCAATTCAAAAAATTCGCCGATGCTTCCTCCAAGCCTTGGTTCACGCAAATGTGGAAAGACAAAATCGCCGCCGGTTTCACCAATTCGGCCACCATGAACGGCGATAAGCTCTCGACCTTGCATTATCTGTTCACGCTATCCATGCAACACAGCATGATTTGGGTCGGGACAGGTTTGATGCCATCGAATAAAAAATCGGCAGAACGTAACGACGTTAATTTCGTAGGCTCGTTTGCAGGTGCGATGGCGCAAAGCCCATCCGATTCTTCGCCAGAAGAAGGGCCATTGCCAGGCGATTTGGAAACGGCACGCTTGTTTGGTGAACGCGTGGCGCAGGTGGCAGCGAAGTTTAAGGGTTGATGATCAAAATCTGATCGCGGTTAATAGATAAAGCGGCAGCATTCGCTTCACGGCGGGTGCTGCCGCTTTAGTCATTACGCTGCTTACATCTTGCAACGTAAATGTTGAAAATTTTCCATGGGAAATTTTCATGACATTGTAAAATAGCCACTTTTGTCGCTGTGTATTGCTACACATGCAGCGTCAAGATAAATATTGAGGTGGTCGCCACGCGAAAATGCTTGCGAGCACCGATGTGAACCTAAACGTTTTGACCCGCTCATTTGCCCCCAAGTGGGTCGCGTGTTTTTGCTAGGTCGTCATGTTTTCTTGATGTTTATGGAGTGATTTGGTGGATACATTTAGCGAAGTTTATCAAAAGTCGGTCGAAGTCCTAAAAACGCAATCATTGGATGATAGTTGGAAGAAAATTGAATCCAATTTGAAAATGATGCTTAAGCCAGATGGCCCCGATGCTGGGCAGGCCAGAAGTTTGGATGAGTTGCGGGATTATTTGCATGAGATTGGCAAAGGTGGCGGTGCTACAGCCTCTGCCCAAGCTGAGGCAATGCTAAAAGCGGCGAATGTCGGTACACCCGGTTTCCAAGAACGCGCCGCCTTTTTAAAAACCATGCAGCATTTTTATCTGGTGGAGAAAAAAGGCAACCAGAGTGTATGGGTGATGGACCCACCTAAAAACTTAACGGCTTGGCCGTATGATCAGTTCGCTGGTAAAACAAAGGAAGGCATCAAGACTGACTTGATGTTGGCGGTTGAGATATTTGGCGATGCTAACCGCCAAATGATGTCTGATTCCCTGCAACTGGCGCGCAAGTGGAGTATGGAAGTGCAAATCAAGCTTGCTGCTGCTGAGCCTAGCACGCTCGAAATCGTGAAGCGCTGGTTTCATGCCGGTGGCGATGACGAGCAAAAGGTATTAGCAACGACCGCTACGCTGCTAACTGGCTTCAAAAAAATTACCAACGCGTGTAATTCGACCAATGTCACGTTTTCGGATTTGCCGCATTTGCGCGATGATTTCGATGGCGATGGTACCTTTGCGGCGGTGGCGGAAGGCGAAACCCGTCCAGTTATTTATTTATTCAAAGAATTTTTAAAATTGGGTAGCCCAAACAAGATGGGTGTCATTCCCAAGCTGTGGCTATGTGCGCTGACGGTGGTGCATGAATTGACACATAGTTTACTGCAAACAGAAGATATCAAATATGACCATCAAGGGCTCAATGTGCGGCCCGGATTCAGTCACAAAGATGCACTCAATAATGCCGAAAGCTGGGCCTATTTAGCTGCGGATTTGGTTGGTGCCGTCTCCGAAGCTGATCGCAAAAAGGCGTTGCGGCAATGAGATTCATTTGCGTGGCGTCATGCTTGCTCTGTTGCGCATGCATGACGCCTAGCGCCAATCAGCAAACCCCTTCAACACCAGCGGTTAAATATGCCGCCAAGGAGAGAAATATGGCTGTTTTTAGTGCCAGACGTAAGGCCCCCGCAGAAGTCGAACCACTTGTACATGGCGGAATTCGCTATGAAACCACCGTCAACGGTCGCGAATTTGGTTTCGCGCAAGATGGTGGTGTATTGCTTGCTTTTGATGAGAAAAGCGGCGAACAATTGTGGGCGATGCAAGTGTATGCAATCGACATCAATGAGAAGTTTGAACGTGATGCGCAGATTTGCTATATCACCAGCATTACATTGAGTGAAGATGGCAAGGCATTATTGATTCGCAATGAGAGGCGTAAGCAGTTTTCAGTGAATTTGGCTGATCGTGTGGTCACACCGTTAGAATAAATGCGACAACAGGCGGACGCGGATGTGGCGCCTCCGCCTCCCGCTAAAGCCACTCCATCTGCACCACTTCATCCACCGGAATATAGGCCAAATACTGCACGATACGCGGCGTTTGGCCGTGGTTGGCGGTGGCGCAGTGCGGTAGCGCTTGATGCCAAATCACAAAATCGCCCGCCTTGCCGGGGACAGGTTGCAATTCTTTTTGCAAATGCTTTGCCGCATACTCGCGGGCATCGACTTTTGGCGGCAGGCTTGCAAGCCAATCGGCGATCCGATGTTGAAAACCCGGCACGCAATGAAACGCACCATCTTGCGCACCGCAATCCGTCAAATATAGCAAGCCTTGATAGCGCTCAGGAATCGGCAAGCTGAGGCTGACATCCCAATGCACACCATCACCTCGAAAACTAAAATGTTCGGTTTCGGGCGGGTTGAAGCTGAGGTGGTCTATGGTTTTATAAATGGCACGCTCGCCATACAGTTGCTGATAAGCCGCTTGAACCCGGCGCGAAGCGCGGTTGGTGTTCAAGCGCACTTGATTGTAGAGCGGTAGCATCAAACCCGGTTGCTTGCTGTGTGTGCTATACCAGCTTGCCGGGTCGTGCAAACTGGCCCCCAAAAAATCCCACACCACGGCGCGGCTCTCCGCACACGCCGCCGCGCTAATCACGCTAGGCAACACGAGATAGCCATTTTCTTGCCAACAGGCGAGTTGGCTGGGGGATAGCTGCAAATCTTCCTCTGATAGCGCTTGCTCGTGTTCGTCTGCTAGCAGCAAATATTGCGCATGCGATTCTTCCACCCATGTGCGGAATTGTTCGAGGCTAGGGCGCTCTTGCAGCAGAAAATTCAGTGCGACCGGGTGCGCAATATGGTTGGCATACAGCGCCCGCACTTGGCTGCGCCATAGCGCATTATCCTCGCTCGTTGCGCGATAACCGGGTTCACAGTGGCGTTGCCATAGGCGGTGGAGTAGGGGCCAGTCTTGCATACGATGATTTGGTAGGGTGGGCTGCATGCAGCCCATCGTTGTTCGGGCAACTCGTTGCCCACGGTTGTGTGGGGGTGAAATAAATTGTGATAAAAACATGTTCTGCTTCGGCTGCAAGTTTTGTCGGGTGGCTTGCATGCAGCTTGTCGAATTTCGCGCAACCTGTTTGGCTACGGCAAAGGTTCTCAATCTTGGCAAGTCGATGTGAGATGCACGCTTGTCCCGTAAATTCCGCTATTTGTTGCGATCCTACAGATCCGTGTGCAACAAGTTGCACACCCTACGCCAGCAGGCAATTCGTTGTCCGAAATGGGACAGGTTATTGTCGTCGGCTGCGGTGTTTCATTGCACATTGTAAGGCAAGCTAAACGGATAGCTACTCACCGCACCATCAGGCGAAGTAATGGTGACGCTAAATGTCCCCGTTTTGACTTTGCCGCCGGTGCTATCACAACCCACTGGTAAAGTGATTGGAATGGTATGGATAGAGCCTTGGTGCGCTGCCATTTCGCTAGCAACGAGGGTGCGGCTACCATCGGCTTTGTGCGGCAGGATATTCGGCACGGTAGCAGGCAAGATTGAGCCTATCGTCAGGTCGGACGAGGCATTGGTAACGCCGATTTTGCTGCCGAAGGGCATAGGATTGAAATTGAGATCATTGACTTCGATTTGCAGCGAATACACATTGCAACTGGTATTGACCAAGGTATTGCCGCTGGTGTTGTAGGCTGTGATGCCAGCCGCATCGTACACATTGGTGGCATAGCTACCGCTTTGGAACATGCCGATTTGGCCGCTGATGTTGATTAAGGCCGTGGTCGAGCTTGCGCTGATGGTCGCTAAGCCAGCGCGTTTGCCGGGTGTGCCTGCGCTAATGCGCGGGTTTTGACTGCGGAAAGGGACGTTACAGAAACCGTTTTTGGTGACGCAGCCACCATTGGCCGAACTGCCAATGGCGCCGCTATCGGTAGTGAAAACGACTGGCGTGCCATCGACCACCGGGTTGCCAGAAGCATCGGCCAATAAGATCGCCACGGTATTAGAGATGTTGTCGATATTCCAGCCTTCGATATTATTCGACGTTTCGGTCAGGGTGAACGCGGTTTGGGTCGGCGCGCCATTGCTGACGGTGATTACACCAGACACCGTGCTAATCGATGGCAGGTTGGCAAAGCTGGCGATCACGCGGAAGGTGGTCGGCAGGGTGCCGGAATTGACATAGGCATTGACTTTGCCATTGGCGTCAGTGGTAGCGCTAGTCGTTTGTAGCGTCACTGGTTGGGTGGAGTTGACGGTGAAATTGACCAATTGATTGGCTAGTGGCTTGCCCGCCGTGTCTAAAGCGATGAAGGTGAGGGTTGCCGTTTCGCTACGGCCGATACCACCCGCACCTTTGATGACAATCGCCGAGTCAGTGGGCGATGCTTCAGAAAACCCTAGCGATGCGGCCACTGGCGTAGCGACTACGATATTCGCCGTCACCGGGTTGGCACCGGGGAATGAAGCGGTGACGACATCGGTGCTACCGCAACCCTTATCGGCATACACCACTTCGGCGCGGCCATTGGCGGTGGCGACGCTAGGCAACATCGTCGCCCGGCTATTGAGGGCGCAGGTCGAGCTGAAATTGATGTTGAGTTGTTCCTTGGTGTAGGGCGCACCATTGACTAAGACATCGACTTTCAACAACGTGGTGTCGTAGGCATTTAAGCTGATATTGCCACCGCTAGGGGCAACCAAGGCTAGCGTGACGCCAGCGGTGCCAAATTGGAAATTGGCGGTGCTAATCAAGGGGGTGTTGTTGATGGTGACGGTTGCTTTGACGCTATCGGCAGTACCGATTTGGCTCAAGGCGGTATTCAAATCTTTCGGCAATAAATTGACGCTAGCGACCCCATTCGCATTGGTGAGGGCGGTGCCAGAAGAGGGTGAAATGATGGTGTATAGGTTGCTAGTGGCAAAGGTGACAAGGGTGTTGGGAATAGCATTGCCTTGGCT
>JACPVY010000567.1 GCA_016197345.1 Burkholderiales bacterium | reverse complement strand
GGGAGTCAATGATCGACGTTCCACCTTCTAATTGATAAAGGCGGGTAAAAGTAGTGGTGTGTTTGCCAGTATCGAGCGCGGCCGAAATTTCGCGCGTGGCAATATCCGCATCCGGCACCAGCAAATTGATCAGCGATGATTTTCCCATGCCGGATTGGCCGATCAAGATCGAACTTTGGCCTTGCATCAGCGCCATCAAACATTGCCGCGTTTCTTCTGGCGCGCCTTTGGCCGAGACCTCATGCACCGCATAGCCAAGGTCGCTATACACCTTCAAGCGCTGCCGCGTTTTCTCCAAGCTAGCGGTGATATCGACCTTGTTCAAAATGATGTGGGCTTGGATACCGGCCGCTTCACTCGCGACCAAGGCGCGCGACACCAAGTCATCGGTAAAGCTTGGCTCAGTCGCAACGACGATGAAGATCTTATGCAAATTTGCTGCTAACAGCTTCGATTTGTATTGATCTGAGCGGAAAAGCAGCGTTTTACGTTCTTGAATTTCCTCGATCACGCCTTGGTTGGGCGACGTCATTTGCAAGCTAACGATATCGCCAACCGCGACATTGGTTTTCTTGCCACGCGTCACGCATTGCAAATGACGTTGATCGTGCACGCCCAAATAATGCCGACCATGAGCCGCGATAATGGTCGCGCTGACATGTTCCACCGCAGCGCCATCGGTCTTGGCATTCGCTTTTTGTCCGCCCTTGCTAGCGCGACTCATACCAACCATCCGCGATTAGTTGGCATGTGCAAAACCTTGGGCAAAAATGGCATCGACCTTAGCGGCGCAAATGAAGTCGTTTTCAGATAAACCACCTTTGCCGCCATTTACCGAATGTGTATCAAACTTGACCACGCAGCGGTTGTAAGTGACGACTAATTCCGGGTGGTGATCATCGCGATGAATGACTAAAGCAATGCCATTCACAAAAGCCAGCGTTTGATAATAATTTTCAAAGCTAAAAGTTTTCACAATTTTGCCAGCTTCGACTTTCCAGCTTGGTTGCAAGGCAAGATGCGCGGACAGTTCGTCGCTAGTCAGGGCAGTCTCCAAGTGGCGGCAGGTTTGCTGCAATAAATGATTGATGGTGGGCATGGTTTTCCTCTATGAACTAGGGTTAGCTAGCGCGCGCACCGCGCAACGCTTCTAAGTGAGCGATGCGTAATGCTGCGGGTGGATGGGAATCGTAAAATTTAGAACGTAGCGGATCAGGTGTGACGGTGGCGGCGTTTTCCTCATAGGTTTTGACGAGGCCAGAAATCAATTCATCAGCGCTAGCGTGCTCGGCCGCAAATGCATCGGCTTCGTATTCTTGCTTGCGCGAAGCAATCGACAATAGTGGCGAAAAGACAAACGAAAACACTTGTGGAATCAAGGAAAACAGCAAGAGTGCCATCACATCGTTTTGATGCTCACCGATCAAAATCGGTGTCACCCCCAAACCTTCATAAAACCATAATTGATTTTTCAGGTAGTTGATTAAAAAGAAAATGCCAAACATAAAGACCGACATATACACCAAACGCTTGACCACATGCTTGAGCATGAAATGACCTAATTCATGGGCGAGAATGGCTTCAATCTCGCCATGGCTCAAATTTGCCATCAAGGTATCGTAAAACACAATGCGTTTTTTGGAACCCATGCCGACAAACATCGCATTGCCATGTCCACTGCGCTTAGAGCCATCCATTTCAAACAAATCGCGTGCGCCAAAGCCGACGCGTTGCATTAAGGATTCCAAACGCGTTTTTAAAGCCACATCTTTCATTGGTTCAAATTTGTTGAACCACGGCATGAAGACGGCTGGCCATAGCACTTGCATCAAGAACATAAAGCCAATCGTGACGCAGGCCGCATACACCCACCACAAATCGCCGGCTTTTGCCATGAAAGTCAAAAACAACCAGAACAATGGCAGACCAGTGACGGCACCAATCACGGTATTTTTCACCATATCAGTCAACCACAATTGCAAACTCATGCGGTTAAAGCCAAATTTTTCTTCTAACACGAATTGATTGTAATAATCGCTCGGTAAATCGATCAGGCTAGAGACCGCCGAAAACGCTACCAGCAAACCCATTTGGTACCACATGCCAGGCCCAAGCGCGGCAAACAAGGTGGTCGATAGCCATTGCAAACCGCCAAAGACGGTAAAACCCAGCAACACAACAGCATTGACAAACAACAGTATCAAACCGAACTTGGTTTTAGCGATGGTGTAATCGGCGGCTTTTTGATGCGCTTCGAGCGAGATTTTGCTCGCGAATGCGGGTGGCACTTGTGCACGATGACGTTGGATATGGCGAATATGACGGGTATTTAGCCACACTTTGAGGATAAGCGTTGTCAGCAAAAAGCCGATGAACAAAACAAAAAACGTTGATGAATTCATTCTATGCCTGTGAGAAAATGAGCAATTGATTAGGCCAAGGAAAAGAATTATGTCACAACCCACTGAGAGTAGCCCCAATTCACCAGCAAATTCGGCTGCAAATACTATCGCCACCCAGCACCCCGCCCGTCCAAATGAAATGAATTTGATCTGGGTCGATATGGAAATGACCGGTTTAGACCCTGATAACGACCGCATTATCGAAATCGCCGTGGTGGTCACCGATATGCATTTGAATATCTTGGCTGAAGGCCCAGTATTTGCGATCCACCAAAGCGATGAAGTATTAAACAAGATGGATGCTTGGAACAAAGGCACGCATGGCCGCTCTGGCTTAATCGACCGCGTGAAAGCCTCCACCGTGACCGAAGCCGACGCTGAACAAGCGCTATTGTCCTACCTAAAAAATTTCGTGCCTGCGAATAAATCGCCAATGTGCGGTAACACGATTTGCCAAGATCGCCGCTTTATGGCGCGCGGCATGCCTAAGCTGGAAGCTTTTTTCCACTACCGCAATATCGACGTATCGACCCTCAAAGAATTGTGCAAGCGGTGGAAACCAGCGATTGCCACTGGCTTCAAAAAGCACCAAAAACACACTGCCTTGGCTGACATTATTGAATCCGTCGAAGAACTGAAATATTACCGCGAGCATTTCATCGCGCTCTAAAGTCACACCGTTCAAGATGGCCCGCCTCCCGAAATTGGCTCTTGCGCTATTGCTGGCGGGTTCGCTCGCTGCATCACTTGCATGGTGGCTAGATGAGGAGAGGCGCTTTGTGCAAGCGCTCACGCCCGCTAGCAAGGAAATCGCGCTAGGAAGCACCTTAGACCTAGCGCGCGTTTATCCCGAACCGTGGCAACGCCTGTATATTTTCCCGCCCTATAGCGGCATCGCCACGATGGAAACGGCGATGAAAATCAACGCCAATCGTGCGCTCAAAGCGGCGCACTTAGAGGAGCGCGACGATATTGCGCTTTTTGTTTTTGTAGAGAGACGCGAAATTCAACTCGTCGCCGCAGTGCGCCGAGGCATCATGGAGATCGAGTTGAATGGAGATTTTTTAGTGCGTGATCGTGCTCACGCTCAATTTAAGAAAACCCAAAAGCCGGGTAGCGTGGCTTGGGTTGCACAGCCTTAGCGTAGAAAACGCCCGTTCATCATTCATCGTCGTCGCTACTGCTGCTATCACTAGCATCGCTATCGCTGCTACTGCTGCTATCGGAATCGCTGTCATCGTCGCCAAATTTCTGATCAAAAATCATCGCGCCAAGAGCGCCAATGACACTGCCAGATTTAGCGGCATTCTCGTTCTCATCACGATTCGCCCGATTCCAAATTGGGGTATCGTCGTCGGTATTACCCGCCCGATTGCGCCGCCGCTCTTCCTCGCGTTCTTCTTTCCGATCTTTCTCTTCGGCGTGCACTTCAAATTCAATAATCAAATTACACGCTAAAGCCTCGCCAAAAAATTCGTCATTTTTGACATAGACGCCATAGCTATGGTCATAAATGGCAAATCCCTTGGAAATACTGGCAACTTCCCCCAATTCGGCATGGTTAATGCGGTATTCGTATTCGAAAAAATCGCCTTCGGCAACCATCTCCGCTTGACCTTCGCCACTAATCACAAAGCTTTTGGTAAAGAACGAAAATTTATGTTCAATTTTCACCCGCCTACCATTGGCAAATTCAACTTCATAGGTAGGCGAGAAGATAAACGATGAATGACGTGTGATCGTCAATATTTCGCGTTCATTCGCGTCATATAGCGTGGTGCGATTCAGCCAGCTAAAGGTATCCGTTTTAGCGACAAACGCCAATTCATCCTTTTCATTGCGGATTTCATAGGTGTCGGAAAAGGAAAAAAACTTTTTGCGCATACGGAAGTACATATCAACCTCGCTAGTGAAAATCGCACCACAAGAACTGCTTATTCAGCATCTGCCTTGTCTGTTGCGGCGTTTGCGCCACAGCATTTTTTGAATTTTTCGCCGCTACCGCAAGGGCAAGGGTCATTCCGTCCCGCTTTTGGCGTTTCACGCACGACAGTTTGCACTAAGGATTTTTTGCGCGGTAACCAAAATTTATGGATTTGCGGCAAGTTCGCTTCGACCTCAATCGACAACTTATGCCGTTGTTTTGGATCTTCCAGCATTTCGGCTTCTTCTTCCTCTAATTCATCTGAACCGAGTAAGTAAATTGGCCGCATCAAAGGTTCCAGATTCGATTCCCAAATTTCTTTCCAGCTATCTTCAATTAAATGCATGCCTTCCCAAAAACCGGAGCACCACGCTTCGCCGTCGATCAGGCTTTTGCCATCGACATCATGCTCGACAAACAGCGGTTCGTATTCTTTCGGTGCGACTTCTAGCGTAATCAGAATTTCATGCATGAAGCGCACAATTAAGCTAATGATGCGCTCAGATTCCTTGTTGTTTTTGAATTTTGGCGCTTCGCCTTGCTCCCCGCCCCACACATGCGGCAACCATTGCGCTAGCGTAAATTCTTCTGGCCCCATCGCGATTGCGCTCAAAAACCCATGCAGGCAATCCATCGTCATGGCATCTTCCGGGCAGCGCTCGGAGAGCAAAAATTGATCGAGTTCGTTAAATTCTTTATCTGACAAGGGCTGGTCGAGTTGCATGATGGCTTACCTAAGGTTGAAAAAACAGCGCAAGTGTAGCGCTTTGCTGGCGCTTGCGATATGGCACAACGGATTTTTTCACGCAACGAACGCGCCAAGCCGCGCTTGCATTTGCTAAGGCGCTTACAATTGGCGGCATGAAAACTGAAATCAATGATCAATCTGACGACATTCTCGGTAGCGGCTTTGCTAGCCTCTCACCGGAGCGCGTGCTCGATGCCGTCGAAAGCCTAGGCTTGCCAGTCGATGGCCGTTTGCTGGCCTTGAATAGCTATGAAAACCGGGTCTATCAAGTTGGGCTAGACGATGGCCCGCCCATCATCGCCAAGTTTTATCGCCCAGCACGCTGGAGTGACGAAGCGATCTTGGAAGAACATGCCTTCCTCGCCCAATTGCACGAAGCGGAAATCCCGGCCGTACCCGCCAACATCATCAATGGCACGACGCTACACCACTGTTTTGACTTGCGCTTAGCACTGTTCCCACGCCAAGGTGGGCGCGCGCCGGAAATGGATGATCCGCAAGTGCTGGAATGGCTAGGGCGCTTTTTAGGGCGGATTCACGCTGTGGGGAGCACACAAGCATTCGTCCACCGCCCTACCCTCGATATTGCTAGCTTCGGCATCGAACCTCGGCAATACCTACTCGAACATGACTTTATCCCGCTCAGCTTGCGTAGCGCTTACGAGAGTGTTTCTAGCCAAGCGCTAGAGGCGATTAGCGCAGCGTTTGCGCGCGCGGGCGACTACCCAGTGATACGCCTGCATGGCGATTGCCACGGCGGCAATGTGATGTGGACGGAAATGCGAAAAAATAGCGATAACACCATGCTAGGTGGCCCGCATTTTGTCGATTTTGATGATGCCCGCATGGGGCCAGCGATCCAAGATTTATGGATGCTCTTGTCCGGTGATCGCGCTGATATGCAGCGCCAGCTCTGCGATATTTTGGCGGGCTATGAAGATTTCGCCGAATTTCATCCGAATCAATTGCAGTTGATCGAAGCGCTACGCACGCTACGCATGCTGCACTATAGCGCCTGGCTAGCGCGGCGCTGGCAAGACCCAGCCTTTCCACCCGCCTTTCCATGGTTCAATACGGAGCGCTATTGGCAAGAAAAAATCCTTGAATTGCGCGAACAGGTAGCGATCATGTCGGAACCTGCATTGATTGTGTAAAAGTGGGAAAAGCTAAATGAGTATCCGCATCCAAACAGAAGATTTTGATGTCGGGCGAGAAATAGCCCAATTACGCGCTAATCGTCCCGAGATCGGCGCCGTTGTCAGCTTTATCGGCTTAGTACGCGATATCAATGACGGCGCTAGCGTGGCAACGATGGAGCTAGAACATTACCCCGGCATGACTGAAAAAGCGCTGCTAGAAATTGAACTGCAAGCGCAACAACGCTGGGGACTATTGGATAGCCTGATCATCCACCGCGTTGGGCCCTTGCTACCGCTAGATCAAATTGTGCTCGTGATCGTCGCCGCTAGCCATCGCGGCGAAGCCTTTGCCGCCTGTGAATTTATGATGGATTATTTAAAAACCCGCGCACCGTTTTGGAAAAAGGAGCAAACCCCAGATGGCGCGCGCTGGGTCGATGCCCGCAATAGCGATGAATCGGCACTGGATAAATGGAGTAAACAATGAACTACGTTGCGATCAGTATCGGCGCCGCGCTAGGGGCGATTTTTCGTTGGCAATTGACGCTACGCTTAGCTGCCGTCTTGCAGCAATTTCCATTTGGCACCATCGCAGCTAACTTGATCGGCGCTTATCTTGCAGGCATCGCCAGCGCCTTTTTCGCCAGTCACCCCAACCTGCCGCCGCAATGGCGTTTGCTTGCTGTCACGGGTTTTCTCGGTGGTTTGACGACGTTCTCCACTTTTTCAGCGGAATCCATGAGTTTGCTGCAAAAAGGCGATTATGGCTTAGCGCTAGCGCATAGCGCGGTGCATTTGTTGGGTTCGATTGCGCTGTGTATTGCGGGGTTTGCGACGTATCGGGCGTTGGCGAGTTGATTGGATAGCTTAATCATATCGACGTTGAAACAGAATTTACCCAACCGATTAGTTCGCTGACAGGTTTTTGATATCGCTTTGCGCCAAATCGATGGTCTTAGCATCATCAGCTTTTCCGCAAACTTGTTGAAAAGGGAAAATGGATTGGAGAGTCTCGCGATCAGAATAGCCAATTTCAGAATGCGTTAAATTTTCATTGTAAAACGTGATCTGAGCACGCGCCTTCTCCAAATTGGCAGGCTCGGGACTTCCCATCATCGAGCAATATTCCCGAATATTTTCAATGTTTTGTTCCAGTGTATGTCCCTCAGCAGAAAGCATGCCTATCATTCCATGAACTAGGCAATGTAGCTCCGCTATGGATAGATTCGGGGACCCGCCCTTATCGCCGACTACGGGCGCAGCCAGCATCATTGCAATCAAATCGTCGGGGTATTCCACCAACTCGTCATTATCTGCCCGAATTAACATATCGTTACCCTAATTTGTTTGGCTAGTTCATTTTTAAAGACATCAAACTGTTCATATGCACTATGGTGCTTCGCACTTAAAGCCCAGACCTTCTTCGTCGTCGCGGCATTCGCGGCGCTGATCGTCGACCGCGACGACGTCCGTGCCCGCATGCACAACGCGCTGCTGGACGGCCGGATCGACGAGACACCCTGGGGCCCGCGACT
>JACPVY010000566.1 GCA_016197345.1 Burkholderiales bacterium | reverse complement strand
GAGCACATGAATGCTAGAAATCGTCTTACCATTTTCACTTGCCGCTTTTGCCACTTGCAGATGGGCATTCGCTTGACTCGCCACCTGCGGCAAATGGGTGACGCACAACACTTGCCTATCTTGCCCTAAGCGTTTCAATAAACGTCCAACCACTTCCGCCACCCCGCCACCAATCCCACTATCAACTTCATCAAAGATCAAGGTCGGGGTCGAGGCAGCGCTAGAGGTGATGACTGAAATCGCCAAGGCAATCCGCGCCAGCTCACCACCCGAGGCCACTTTAGCGAGTGGGCGCAAGGCGACGCCCGCATGGCCGGCCACTAAAAACTCCACTTGCTCAATCCCATGCGAGCTTGGCTCACAAGGATTGAAGGCGATATCGAATTTACCACCGCTCATGCTCAAGTCTTGCATAGCCTGCGTCACCGCTAAGGCTAAGGCTTGCGCCGCTTGATGGCGTATCTTAGAAAGCTTTTGCGCTTCTTGCAGATAAGCGGCCTTCAATTTCTCGACTTGGGCGCGCAAAGCATCGATATCACTGACATCTAAAATCTGCTTCAGTTGATTCGATAATTGCTCGTATTCTTGCGGCAAATCTTCCGGTGCGACGCGGAATTTACGTGCTGCCGAGTGCAAGGCATCTAAGCGCGCTTCCACTTCTTGCAGGCGCTGAGGATCAAGCTCGACCCGTCCCAAATAATCATTTAACGCGTACACCGCTTCTTGCAATTGAATGCGTGCCGGTTCGGTGCATTCCAGCACTTGCTGCAATTGCGGGTCCACATCGACCAATTTCGCTAAGCGCTGATTCAAGCTAGAAAGTTGCGACAACATCGGTTGCTCGGCTTCAGAAATCAAATGCAACGCTTGCTGCGCACCGTCGATCAGGCTGGCAGCATGCGATAGGCGGCTATGCTCTTGCGAAACTTCCGCCCATTCCCCCGCTTTCGGTGCCAATTTTTCTAATTCGCCGACCTGCCATTGCAAGCGTTCGCGCTCTTGCAGCACATTTTTCGCATTGGCTTCAAATTCCGCCAATTGGCGCGCCAATACTTGCCAAGACTTATAGCTGGATGCCACTTTTTGCGCTAATTCTTGCGCATTGCTATCGAGTTGGTTGTCGAGTAAGCCACGATGAGCGTCGAGCTTGAGTAGTGATTGATGCATGTGCTGGCCGTGGATATCGACCAAAAATTCGCCCAATTCGCGCAATTGCGCAACGGTGGCGCTAATGCCGTTGATGAAAGCTTTTGAGCGCCCGGCATTGTCGATCACGCGCCGCATCATGATCACATCTGCCCCCTCTTCTTCTTGCGCGAGTTCATGCTCTTGCAGCCATGCGCGGGCCTGTGGTGGCGCTAAGAATTCGGCGCAAATATCGGTTTTAGCGGCGCCTTCGCGCACCATACTAGCGTCGCCGCGCCCCCCTAGCGCAAGCGTCAACGCATCAATCAAAATCGACTTACCAGCGCCGGTTTCGCCCGTAAATACCGTAAAGCCGGGCACAAATTCCAACTCAATCTTATCGACAATAACAAAATCATGAATAGCAAGAGTACGCAACATGGCAGCAATCGAATGGTAGGAAATCAATAGTCAAAAATACGTCAACCGGTCGAGCAACTTTCTCAAACTTGGCACTTAGGCTTTCGAACTGGAATCGAATGAGGGCATTTCATTCCAATGTAATTTATGCCGCAGCGTATCGTAAAAACTCCAATCCACTGGGTGTAAAAAGGTCACAGTATGCTGTGAGCGTTTGACGCTAATGCGGTCGCGCTGCGTCAAACTGGTGAAGGTTTGCATATCGAAATTGATGCTGATATCGCGGCCATTGACGACTTCAATCAAAATTTCGCAGCCATCTGGTACCACAATCGGCCGATTCGACAAGGCATGCGGTGCAATTGGCACCAGCACAATCCCGCCCAAGCTAGGATGCATCAGTGGCCCACCCGCCGACAAGGAATACGCGGTGGAACCAGTCGGGGTGGCAAGAATTAAACCATCTGAGCGCTGGTTATACATGAAATGGTCTTCGACATCGACCCGCAATTCGACCATGCCCGCACCTGAGCCGCGAGCAACGACCACATCATTCACCGCTAGGCCAAAAAATATCGCCTCATCG
>JACPVY010000565.1 GCA_016197345.1 Burkholderiales bacterium | reverse complement strand
TTGCTTCTTCTAGCTGCATTTGCTTTTCTTGCATTTGCTCGCGCAAGTTAGCCAGATGTGCGCTATCGGGGGCATTCAAGCCACTGCGCTCTTGCATTAAGCGCTCACGCCGCGCCGCTAAGCTATTCAAAATCCCAGCCGCGTTGCGTTGATGCGCCGCTTCCAACTCAATTTGTTGCTGCATTTGCATGATTTTGCCGCGCGATTCGGTGGTATTGAGCTGCGCTTGACGCCAGTCAAATTCAATCGTCGGCAATTTGTCATTATTTTGTTGTGCGGTTTCTTGCGCCTGTTCTAGCTTCATCGCTAGCTCTTCCAGACTCATTTCCGCTTCCTGCAATTGCTCTTGGTACTCGTCTTTTTGTTTCATCCATTGTTCGCGTTGCACTTGCAAGGAATTCAACTGCGCTTGCAAACGGGTGCGCGATTCAATCACGAATTTGATTTGCGCTTCGAGGCTACCGATTTCAGCATTGGTTTGATACAAATGCCCTTGCGCGGTATGCAGGCGATCGCCCACCGCATAATGCGCTTGGCGCATGTGCTCTAGCGTCGCTTCGACATTGCGCAATTTTGCCGTTTGCTCTTCCAAGCTATTTTGCGCGAGTTCAATTTCACGGAAATATTTGGCTTGCTCATTCGCCGCTTCAGTCTTACGCAACAGCCAGAGCAGCTTTTGTTTTTCCTCGCCATCGGCTTGCAGCGAGCGGAATTTATTCGCGACCACCGCTTGTGCTTCGAGTTTTTCGAGGTTGGTATTGAGTTCACGCAGAATATCTTCGACCCGCAACAAGTTTTCGCGGGTGTCGTGCAAGCGGTTTTCGGTTTCGCGCCGCCGCTCTTTGTATTTCGAGACGCCTGCCGCTTCTTCCAAAAAGACGCGCAATTCTTCGGGGCGCGATTCAATGATGCGCGCAATCATGCCTTGACCGATGATGGCGTAAGCCCGTGGCCCTAGGCCGGTTCCGAGGAAAATATCTTGAATATCACGCCGCCGCACGGGCTGGCCGTTGATGAAATAACTAGAAGTGCCGTCCCGCGTCAGTGTGCGTTTGACGGCGATTTCGGCGTATTGGCTCCATTGCCCGCTCGCGCGGCCATCACCGTTATCAAACACCAACTCGACCGACGCGCGCCCAGCGGGTTTGCGATGGGTAGAGCCATTAAAAATAACGTCTTGCATCGACTCGCCACGCAACTCCGACGCCTTGGATTCACCCAGAACCCAGCGCACCGCGTCGATGATGTTCGACTTACCGCATCCGTTTGGCCCGACCACCCCAACCAATTGGCCCGGCACTTGAAAATTGGCAAGATCGACAAACGACTTAAATCCCGACAATTTGATCGAAGTTAAACGCACGTTATTGACTGATATCTACTTGAATTAAAAATGATGTCCGCCTTTACTGCGTTGCAGCTTGTGCGAAACCGCCCCAGATGACATCGCAGCAATCGGGCCACGGCAGGCGCGGCTAGCCTATCGCATGGACGCTGGCAA
>JACPVY010000564.1 GCA_016197345.1 Burkholderiales bacterium | reverse complement strand
GCATGTGGCTATTAGCGTGGGTCGCGCATGATCAAGGCCAGCTAAACCTGTCTAAGCATTTTCTAACCAGCATCGCCAATAGCGATGTCGAACCAAATCGACGCTGCATCGCCAAAGCAGCGCATGCGCGGATGGATGCCTTTCAAAATGTCGCCGAAGCAAGACCGCGCTGGCAAAGTCATTTTGCGGAGGACAATCAACGCTCACTCGCCGCCAATTGCTGGGTCGAAGATTACCTTGGCTTGCTGGAAGCCATCGAAGGGAATGAGTCTGAAGGCATCCGTCACAATTACCGCGGTTTTACGATGGCGGTGGCGAGCGGCCAGATGCGGCGCGCGATTATCCTCGCGATCAACCTGGGAGATTGGTTTGCTAATTTGCACGAATACCATACTGCACTGGAATGGCGACAACGTGGTTTGCAAATGGCCCGCCAAAGTGGTTGGCGACTGGTAATAGGCACTGCTTTGCAACACTGTGGCCATACCTTTGTAAAACTCGGCAAGCTAGACATTGCGAGTGACATGCTCAATGAGGCGCAATTCCAATTAGAAATCGCGAAAGATTCGCGCGCCAATGCAAATGTCTATAAATCACTCGCCAATCTGTACTCGGCGCAACTGAATTTTGACAAAGCATTAGATAGTTTGCAAAAACTAGAAGCCGTCGCCCGCACCTTGCAGCAATCCGACTTGATTTCATTGGCCCTAATTGGCAAAGCCATTGTTTTTAGTGAGCTTGGTCTGGCCAGAGCGGCTGAACAAGCTGGCTTAGCCGCGCTCACACAGGCAAAATCGACTACCCACGAAACCATTCCAGCCTTACTCGCTTTGGCATCGATTCATAAGCGCCATGCCTCACAATTACCGATGCCAACAAGCGCACAAGCAGAGATGGCGACATGGTCAGTACAACCAGAAACAACTCCCCCTAGCGCGACTTTGTACTACCTTCACCGCGCATTGCATTTGGCAAATGAAGTCGAAAACTATATCGTGCCGCCTGAATTATTTGATGAGCTAGCCGAAGAATACGCCCGCCTAAACGATGGTTTGCAAGCCTATCAATACGCGAAACAAGCGGCGCAATCGCGTAGCAAAATCTATAGCAATGACGCCGATGATCGCGCTCAAGCTTTGCAACTTAGCTATAAACTCGAACAAGATGCACTCGCACTAGAAAACAATAAACGTCTTGCAGCCGAGCAAACACAGCGTGCGGCCTTACTGGAACAAGCCAACGAAACCTTGCAAGACTTGGGCAGCATAGGGCAACAAATCACTCAGCATTTGGATGCAAAAAAAGTGTATGCGGTCATCACCGATTATCTGGAGCAATTATTGCAAGCCGATACGATTTTGATTTATCTGTTAAGGCAAGATCACATCGAATCGGTACACCATATGGAGCAAGGCCAGCGCCTGCCGAATTTGACGATTGCCCTCGCTGATCCATATTCCAATACCGCGCGCTGCTTACGGGAAGATACGGAAATCGTGCTTGAATTTCCTCGCCAAACACGCCCTAGCATTCCGGGCACCGCACCTAAGCGTTCGGCGCTGTTTGCCCCACTCAAAATCGCTGACAAAGTTCTTGGCGTGATGACGATACAATCGACTTACCGCGAACGCTATGACACCCGTGCGCAGATGATTTTCCGCACGCTCTGCGCCTACACCGCAATCGCCCTGTCGAATTGCCAAACCCACACCGCACTGGCGCAAGCGCATCTCGATCTCGATATTGCGCATCGCCATTTACAAGACACG
>JACPVY010000563.1 GCA_016197345.1 Burkholderiales bacterium | reverse complement strand
CGGCGGCAAGCGATAGCGCATCAACGGCAACGATTAGCGTCAAAGGCCCGCAAGCCGTGCTCAACGCCCAAGGCGTCTCTTATGTGCCTGCAGGCATCGATTTAC
Organism: Burkholderiales bacterium; assembly: GCA_016197345.1. Taxonomy (GTDB): domain Bacteria; phylum Pseudomonadota; class Gammaproteobacteria; order Burkholderiales; family Burkholderiaceae_D; genus JACPVY01. Next base: position 1,204 of record JACPVY010000563.1, on the reverse strand, counting down.
CCTACACACTCAATTTCCAAAACAGTACCGATCACGCCTTGGGACAAGTGCGTATCGTCACGCAGTTAGATTCTGATGTTGACCCAAGAACGCTACGTTTGAACGATATCAAACTAGGCGATATCACTATCCATATTCCGGCTGACAAAGCGGTGTTCCAGGGCGACTTTGATTTCACTAAAAACAAAGGTTTTATTTTGCGCGTGAGTGGTGGTGTCGATGCCCAAACCCATACTGCGACATGGCTCTTGCAAGCGATCAATCCAGACACGGGCGAAGTCTTGAATGACCCGATTCGTGGTCTATTGATTCCCGATGAGAAGGGTGGCAATAAAACCGGCTTCGTTAGCTACACAGTTCAAGGTAGCGCAACGGCAGCCTTGGGCGCGAAGATCGACACCAGTGCGCGTATTCTGTTTGATGATATGCCACCGATCGATAGCGATAAAAACACGCTCAACCTCGATGCAAGGCCACCGCAAACCAGTTTAACTGTCACCAGTTTGACGAACAATCATGCCAACGAAGTGAGCTACAACGTCAAATGGCAAGCGGCCGACGAGGCCAGTGGTGTGAAATACGTCACGCTATATGTGGCGCAAGACGGTGGTGATTTCCACATTTGGCAAAAGCAATTACCAAGCGCCAATGGACAATTAGTCTTTACCGGTGAAGCAGGACACACCTACGAATTCTTGGCGGCAGCAACGGATAGTGCAGGCAACCGTGAAGCGAGCACGATTGCCAATGCGGTGTTACCAGATGACGGCGGCAGCGCGATTAATCTAGGCAGCAATCAAACCGTACAAACCACGGGTGAGATGCCAGCAGCGGCGCATGATAGAACCTATGTCAGCAATGACATCTTCCAAGCCGCCCAAGGTTCGTTAAATACCCCGGGCACGCCAGGCAGCATCGTAAGTACGCAAGCGGGTGACTTGCAGCATGTAATCGCACCGATGACCGTGCGTGCCTTTGCAGACGGTTATAACGGCAGCCAAGGCGATATCGGTGTACTGGCAATGGTACAGCTACCTGATGGCCGTATTCTCGCCAGCGCCGGTTCTGCGCGCAATGACTTGTTCATCTACAGCAAAGACGGCGGCCACAACACGACCCCATTGGCAACATTCGACGCACCGATCATCGATATGGCAGTCGACCAACTTGGTCAATTGTGGGTGATGACGGGTAATGCGCTTTT
>JACPVY010000021.1 GCA_016197345.1 Burkholderiales bacterium | reverse complement strand
GGTACGCTATTTGGTAAGCCTGCGCGTATCACTGCTTGCCGCGCTGGATTTTGACCACAGCCAGCCGTCAACACCTGGCCCATCAAGACTTCGCTAATCAATTCTGGCGCGACACCAGTCTGCGCCAGCAAACCCTTGATCACATGTGCCCCTAAGTCGGACGCCGCTACTTTTGCCAGCGAACCACCAAATTTACCTACTGCAGTACGCGCAGCAGCAACGATTACGACATCTTCCATCTTCCATCTCCAGTAATTCCGGCATCTTCAGAGTGACACCAGCATGCGATATTCTTGCTGCCAAAAAGAAAGGCCCGCATAACGGGCCTTGAACTAACATTTCAATCAACGCTTGGTCTGTGCTTTGCCGCCGCGAACAACGGTTTCTTCCAAGGTTTTGCTCACTTTATCGGTTGCCGAGAGCACATTCGCTTCGAACGCTTCTACCGTATCTTGTGCGGCTTTAGCCAAGTGGGTGTAGCCGGAATTGGTGGAATCGATGATCGTTTTGACGAAAGCAACGCTTTGTGGCGTGCTGCCTGGCGCATGTTTAACAGCATCTTCCACCAGATCTTTGACTTTCTTGCCGTTGACTTGCATTTCTTTGTCCATCACTTCGGCATATTCATGCAATGCGGAAGCGGCGATTTTGGCGGCGTGACGGGTAAATTCGAGGGTGCGTACGACATTAACTTGGGTCAACGAGGTCGTAAATTCAAACAACTCATGGGCATTTTTAACTTCTGCCAATTTCTTAGCAGCAATTGCGGCTTCTGCCATCGTTGCTTTGGTTGCGTGCAATTCCAATTCCAAAAACTTTGCGGTCGTGCCGAAGGTAATTTCGGTCAACGCCGTCACAAAGGCGATTTGCGACTCAACATAGTGTTTGCTGGCGGAAGAATAGAGATCGGTGCCTGAAAACATAAGAAACTCCTTGTGGTGAAGTAGAGATTGACTATGGGATAGGTTTTGCCTAGGGATTGAAACGGTAGAACTGTTGCACAATCACGCTTCGCCCCAGACAAACATCACGGGCCTGCGCGCTGCTACCTTCTGCTTACTATGCTTTCAACGTCATCAGGGCTTCGAAAAAATGGCACATATTGCCTATCGCTTTTTCGAAATGCCCTAG
>JACPVY010000562.1 GCA_016197345.1 Burkholderiales bacterium | reverse complement strand
TGTTCAGCGCGACGGCCATCATATAGCTCGCTTCTTCGACGTCATCTTTCAGATAGCGTTCGTCGCGGCCAGATTTGACTTTGTACAGCGGTGGTTGCGCGATGTAGATGTGTCCCCGCTCAACCAGTTGCGGCATTTGGCGATAGAACAAGGTCAGCAATAGCGTGCGGATGTGGGCGCCGTCAACGTCCGCATCGGTCATGATAATGATGCGGTGGTAGCGCAATTTTTCGACGTTGAATTCATCGGCACCAATCGAGGTTCCTAGCGTCGCGATCAGGGTAGTGATCTGTTCGCTCGACAACATTTTTTCAAAGCGCGCTTTTTCCACGTTCAAGACCTTACCGCGCAGCGGCAAAATCGCTTGGAATTTACGGTCCCGTCCCTGTTTTGCCGAGCCACCTGCCGAATCACCCTCGACGATGTATAGTTCGCAGAGTGCGGGGTCTTTTTCTTGGCAATCGGCCAGTTTGGCTGAGAGGCCAAGGCCATCCATAATGCCTTTACGGCGAGTCAGCTCACGCGCCTTACGCGCAGCTTCACGGGCACGGGCGGCGTCGATAATTTTGGCGCAGATCAGCTTCGCGTCGGCTGGCTTTTCTTGCAGATAATCGGTGAGCGTTTTAGCGACGATTTCTTCCACTGGGCCGCGCACTTCAGAAGAAACGAGCTTATCTTTGGTTTGCGAGGAGAATTTTGGCTCTGGCACTTTGACCGACAACACGCAAGTCAAGCCTTCGCGCATATCGTCACCAGCGATTTCGACCTTGGCTTTTTTCGCTAGCTCGTGTTCTTCGATGTATTTATTGATGACACGCGTCATTGCGGCGCGCAGACCAGTTAAGTGCGTCCCACCATCGCGTTGCGGGATGTTATTGGTGAAGCACAGCACTTGTTCGTTATAGGCATCGTTCCACTGCATCGAAACGTCCACCGTGATATTCGTGTTTTGGTCCGATTGGCGCTCGCCTGTCGCTTGGAAAATCGTTGGATGCAACACCGATTTAGCTTTGTTGATGTACTCAACGAAACCGCGCGTGCCGCCTTCGAAAGCGAACAATTCTTCTTTGCCGCTGCGATGATCGGAGAGCTTGATACGCACGCCGTTATTCAAGAACGACAGCTCGCGAATCCGCTTGGCCAAGATTTCATAGTGGAATTCAACATGGGTGAAGATTTCTTCATCAGCCCAGAAATGCACGTCTGTCCCGCGTTTATCAGTTTCGCCGATAACTTTGATCGGTGAGCACGGTACGCCGTCGATGATTTCGATTTCGCGATTTTGCGGTACACCGCGCACGAATTCCATGTAATGCACTTTGCCATCGCGGCGAATGGTCAGCTTCAGCAACTTGGACAAGCCATTCACGCAAGAAACGCCAACGCCATGCAAACCGCCAGATACTTTGTACGAGTTTTGATCGAATTTACCACCCGCATGCAGCTCGGTCATGACGATTTCAGCAGCGCTACGGCGCGGCTCGTGCTTATCGTCAAACTTGATGCCAGTCGGGACACCACGGCCATTGTCGGTGATCGAAATCGAATTATCGGAATGGATGGTGACGTGAATCTCGGTGCAATGCCCAGCAAGGGATTCGTCAATCGAATTATCCAGCACTTCAAACACGAGATGATGCAAGCCTGTGCCGTCAGAGGTGTCCCCGATATACATACCGGGTCGTTTGCGCACGGCTTCCAAACCTTCCAGAATCTGTATCGAAGATGCGCCGTATTCATCTGGCTTACGGACCGTGTTCTCTGCGCTATCTTTGCTAGCTTCGTTACTGTTATCTTGCGGGGCGTCGGACATGAGCTGCTTTCTGAAAAAACGTTGTTACTCGACTAAACCTTTTGCTTGGCGGGCGCGAGGCCCATTTTGCGGTGCTGCTGTGCTTATTGTTGCTACATCATTTGCTACATCATTTGCTACATCGTTGCTACATTGGTGGGCAGATCGCCCCCCCCCCCCAATGCGACGAACGGCATGCCGTTCGCCCTACGGGCGGATATAGCATCCGTCTTAAATCCGCATCGGCATCACGACGTATTTGAAGTCGGCGTTATCAGGAATCGAAATCAAGGCGGAAGAATTCGAATCACCGAAAGCAAATTGCACAGTTTCCACTTTCAAGTTGTTCAATACTTCCAGCAGGTAAGTGACGTTGAAACCGATGTCGAGACTAGCGCCGCCGTAATCGATTTCCAATTCTTCCACCGCTTCTTCTTGATCGGCATTGGTCGAGCTGATTTTCATGATGCCGGGTTCGAGTACCGAACGCACACCCTTGAATTTATCGCTGGTCATGATGGCGGTACGTTGCAAGGCGCGCAGCAATTCAGCACGGTCAATCGTGAAGGTGTTTTGATAGCCTTTTGGAATCACGCGATTGAAATCTGGGAATTTGCCTTCAACCAATTTCGATAGCAATTCGATGTCTGCGAATTTGAGTTTGATTTGGTTTGGCGCGATGTCGATTTGTACGGGATCGTCGATTTCTTCCAGCAAACGCTGCAGTTCAGCGATAGTTTTGCGTGGGATGATGACTTCTTGACGAGCAAATTCTTGTTCAGTTTTGACTTGGCAATACGCGAGGCGATGGCCATCGGTTGCGACTGCAATCACTTTGTCGCCATCGAGCACCAGCAACAGGCCATTCAAGTAATAACGAATGTCTTGCTGCGCCATCGAAAAATGCACCATGTTAAATAAGTGCTTCAAGGTTTTTTGCGGCAAGGTGACGCTAGCGGCATAGCTTTCGGCTTGCGCGACCAGTGGGAAGGAATCGGCTTCCAAGGTTTGCAGTGCAAAACGCGATTTGCCACCTTGCACATTCATACGTTTGCCATCGAGTTGCAGCGACACGGTGCTGGTTTCCGACAAGGCACGCACGATATCCAGCAATTTACGGGCAGCGACGGTAGTCGAGCTGAGTTCATCGCCCATACCGATTTCGGCATGGGTCGTAATTTGCACTTCCAAATCAGTCGCTAAGAAAGAGACACGTGTCCCTTCTTTCTGGATCAACACGTTTGCCAAAATGGGCATCGTATGGCGTTTTTCGACGATACCGCTGACAATTTGCAGAGGTCGCAAAATTGCGTCGCGGGTGGATTTGACCAGTTGCATAAATTCCTCACTGAGATAATGTATTAATTCTTTGCTGTACTAGGGGCAGACTAACTAATGGCTAGCCCGAAGTTAACCTTTTAGGGTTTGCTCTAGCACATGTAATTCGTGATTGCATTCGGGGTTTTTGGCGCGGTCTTGCGTGATTTTGCGCACTGCATGCAAGACCGTGGTGTGATCGCGCCCACCAAATAATTCGCCAATTTCCGGCAAGCTTTTTTGCGTTAATTCTTTCGCCAAATACATCGCAATTTGGCGTGGCCGCGCGATGTTAGCTGGGCGGCGTTTCGAATACATATCCGCCACTTTGACGTTGAAAAAATCCGCCACGGTTTTTTGGATGTTTTCGACCGAGATTTGGCGATTTTGCACCGACAGCAAATCCTTCAGCGCCTCTTTCACGACATCAATCGTGATGTCTTTGTTGTGAAAGCGCGAGTACGCCAAAATCTTGCGCAACGCACCTTCGAGTTCACGCACGTTAGAACGCAAATGCTTAGCGACGAAGAAGGCGACGTCATCAGAAAAAGTGACACCTTCTTGGCGCGCTTTTTTCAGCAAAATCGCAACCCGCATTTCTAACTCAGGCGGCTCAATCGCTACCGTTAGACCAGAATCGAAACGCGAAATCAGGCGATCATCCATGCCGGTGATTTCTTTTGGGTAGGTATCGCTAGTGATGATGATTTGCTTCTTGGCAGCGATCAAAGCTTCAAACGCATAGAAAAATTCTTCCTGCGTCCGGTTTTTACCAGCGAAAAATTGAATATCGTCGATCAACAGCATGTCGAGCGAGTGGTAATAGTGTTTGAAATCGTCAAAGCCTTTGCGCTGATAGGCAGTAACGACGTCGCGCACATATTGCTCGGCATGGATGTAGCGAATGCGTGCGCCGGGCTTATCGGCGAGCACTTGATTGCCAATCGCGTGGATCAAGTGGGTTTTACCAAGACCAACGCCACCATAGAAAAAGAGCGGGTTGTAAGAAACGCCAGT
>JACPVY010000561.1 GCA_016197345.1 Burkholderiales bacterium | reverse complement strand
TGGCTTGCTGGCAAAAACCCGTATTCCTGATGAAAAATTAGAGCAATTGCAGCGCAATTTGATCTTGTCGCACTCGGTGGGCACGGGCGAATTGATTAGCGATGAAGTGGTGCGCTTGATTTTGTTGATGAAAATCGGCAGCTTAGCGCGCGGTTTTTCGGGTGTGCGTCCCCTGATTATTGATACCTTAATCGCGATGTTGAACGCCGGCATCATGCCTGCGATTCCCGCCAAAGGTTCGGTTGGTGCTTCGGGCGATTTAGCGCCACTCTCGCACATGACGCTAGGCATGCTAGGCGTGGGTGAAGTGCGCGTCGGCGGCAAATTACTGCCAGCGATGCAAGCACTAGAACAAGCAGGGATCGCACCTGTGACGCTAGCGGCGAAAGAAGGCTTAGCCTTGATCAATGGCACCCAAGTCTCCACCGCCTTGACGCTAAATGGCTTGTTCATGGCCGAACGTTTGCTGGAAGCCGGCATGGTGGTCGGTGCTTTGGCGGTCGATGCCGCTAAAGGCAGCGATTCGCCATTCGATGCACGCGTGCATGAAGTGCGCGGCCAACCCGGCCAAATCGCTGCGGCGTCGATCTATCGCCAATTGCTGGAAAACAGCGCGATTCGTCAATCGCATGTCGAAGGCGATGACCGCGTACAAGATCCGTATAGCTTGCGTTGCCAGCCACAAGTGATGGGCGCTTGCATGGATTTGATCGTCAATGCTGCGCGCACGCTGTTGATCGAAGCCAATGCCGTGACCGACAATCCTTTGATTTTCGCCGATGCGCCAGAAGGCCAACAAATCGTCTCTGGCGGTAATTTCCACGCTGAACCAGTTGCCTTTGCCGCCGATACCTTAGCGCTAGCGATTTCTGAAATCGGCGCGCTGTCGGAACGCCGCATCGCTTTGCTAATCGACGCTACGCTCTCTGGCTTGCCGCCTTTCCTCGTCAAAGAACCGGGTTTGAATTCCGGCTTCATGATTGCCCACGTTACCGCTGCTGCGCTAGCGTCTGAAAATAAATCCTTGGCACATCCTGCTAGCGTCGATAGTTTGCCAACTTCCGCCAATCAAGAAGATCACGTTTCGATGGCGACGTTCGCTGGCCGCCGTTTGCATGATATGGCGCATAACACCGCCGTGATCGTTGGCATTGAATTGCTGGCAGCCGCGCAAGGGATTGATTTCCATCGCCCATTAAAATCGTCGCCGCATTTGGAATTAGTGCATCGCCAATTGCGCGATAAAGTGCCGTTTTACGATGCTGACCGTTTCTTCGCGCCAGATATCGAAAACGCTAAGCAATTGGTGGTGGAAGGGCATTTGAGCGCATTCTGCAAGGGCTTGTTTGCGCAAATACACGCTTAATGTGTGAGAAAAATGCATTAGAAAACTGGAGGAGCGATGGACTTTCATTTCACTGCTGGCAGCTTGCCGCTATTGGTGTCGATGCCCCATGTTGGCACTGCCATTCCTGACGACATCGCCGCGCGCTTAACGCCCGCTGCTTTGCAAAAGCCCGATACCGATTGGCATTTGCCGCTGCTATATGACTTTTTGCAAGCGATGGGCGTCTCGACCTTAGCGGCGCATTGGTCGCGCTATGTGATTGATTTAAATCGCCCGCCACACGACACGAATTTGTATCCGGGACAGGACACGACAGGTTTGTGTCCGCTCGATACCTTCCACAAAGCGCCGCTGTATGTTGACGGCGGCGCACCCGACCAGGCGGAAGTAGAGCAGCGCTTAGCACGCTATTGGCAACCGTATCACAGCCAACTGGCGAGCGAATTAGCGCGCATCAAGCAACAGCATGGCTATGCGATTTTGTGGGATGCGCATTCTATCGCCTCCATCGTGCCGCGTTTTTTTGCAGGCAAATTGCCCGATCTGAACTTTGGTAGCGCCGATGGCACATCCTGCGACGCTAGTTTGACAC
>JACPVY010000020.1 GCA_016197345.1 Burkholderiales bacterium | reverse complement strand
GGTACCAATCAACTGATCTTATTCAAGAGCGGTAGTGAAACGACGATGAAATTGCCGCACTTGGCAATTGATTCTGTCAATTTGCAGGCCGGTTCCAGCACTTCACAAATCGGCAAAATCAAATTGACCGATGTGAATGTGCATACACATTACGACAGTAAAGACCACGAGCAACCGGTCCAAGCCTCACTGGATTTCGCCAATCTTGATGTCAGCGACATCTTGCTCAGCAATAGCGCCAGCATGACGGCGATCTCACAATTGCAAATCAATGGCTTGCGCATGGCGGCGGGCGCCACCGACAGCGTCAAGCGCGATGCCGTTCCCGGCCCCGGCGGCCTCTCTGGTGGGCTGCCGATTCTGTTCCCGGTCTTGTTGTTGATCCCCTTGTTAGCATTGCTGGCCGCCCCGCTCTATCTGATTGCCAAAATTGTTGGCGCTGCCAGCAAGGGCATCGACGATAACAAGCAAAAGGGCATGGCCGCTGACTTTAGTGAGCTAACCAAATCAATTAATTTCTCGGTCAGCAGTGTCAATGTGCATGGCTTTACGACCAGCGGCGGGCAACATGTCGATAGCATTGATGTGAAAGACATTACCATCGCGGCTGGCATGAATAGCGCCACCAATTTGCGTGCCAAAAAACAATCGCTGGAACATCGTCTGGAAAAATTGGGGGACAGCCCCGGCAGCGCAGCGCAGGCCAGCAAATTAAGAGATGCGCTGAAAGAAGTCAACGACAAGATGGCGCAAGCTGAGCACGATGAAGAAGAACATCGACAATTGCGCGCCGAAATTGCCAAGGGTAATTTAAGCGATGCGCGCGGCCGTGCCGAAATGTATGTCGATATCGGCAGCGTCGATATCTCCGGCGTGCGCGGCACCATTACCGCCAATGAACCGCTACACTTCGGTGCCATTCATGGTGAGGGTGGCAGCACGGCCTTGGCGCAAATTCTGGGTAATCAAGTCGAAACGCCACAACGCACCAACGCCAACGCGGCCGCTGGCCAACGTTCGGCCCCACTCGCTGAGCAACGCGATCTGGGCGATTTTGAATTGGATTTGCACGACGTCAAAACCGGCAAGGTCGTGGTCGAAGGTGGCATCCGCACCGAAGCCGATATTCAAGAAGAAATCGATGCCCTCAAAAACAGCAAGGACGGGCCTGAGTACCCGAGCCAAATTGCCGATCTCGAAGCACTGCTGCCGAAGGCACGCCGCTATGCGATCATGCAACAAAAGGGACTGTCCCATTTAAGCGAAAACAAAATAGAAAACGACAAGCTGTTGCTCGAATACATGCAATTGCGTACCGAGCTGACCGCCAAACCGGCCTTGATCATTGCCAGCGCACGCGCCAAAGACGCCAAATTTACTGCCGACGCCAGTATCCACATCGGCTTTAAAGCCAGTGAATTTGAAATGACCGGCATTGAGTTGCCCAAACAAGGCAAGCGTATCGAACGCCTATATGCACAGGATTTGGATATTCGCGCCAACATCGGCACCAATCTCGCCAATTTCACGCAATGGCGCAAATATCTGCAAGATGGCGATTTGAATGCCACCACCATCCGACTCGAAGACTATCAAGATGTGAAAGGCGGCAAGGCGGCCAAGTTGATCGCCATCAATCGCCTCAAAGCCCATGCCGACTTTGGTGCCGATGGCAAGCGCAATGCCAGCGCCCACATCACCGCTGGCGCAGTCGAGGATGGCAAAGATGTGCCTGCAATCGAAATTAGCGGCGTCAATTTGCGCCTGAGCGTGGCGATTTTGAAGCGGCAACTGGCGCAAATACAAGACATCAAGGTCGAGGATTTGCCCGCCGCCAAACGGCAATTATTCATCAAGCGCCGGCAAGAGCTGACCGCTATGCTGAAAACCCTAGAGGTGTTGACGAAAGCCGTTGAAGTCGATGCCCAGGCACTGGACAAAGCCAGTGAAGCAAAAAAACCCGCGATTTACCGCCGTTTGGTGCGTGATCAAGCGGCACTGGAAGAATGGGAAAAAACCATAGCAGTCAAACGCTTGACGGTCTCTGGTCTTGACCTCAACATCGACCAATTGGGGGACATACTAGCGTCCGATCATGATGTCAGCAAGCATGGCTTCCATGTGGTCGGTGGTGGCAAAGATCAGCA
>JACPVY010000645.1 GCA_016197345.1 Burkholderiales bacterium | reverse complement strand
GGGCTATTTGGATGGCGCATTTTTTTGATACGCAAAGAGAGCCAACCCTTATTTGCCAAAATCAATACCCTTGCCGATTTGAAAAAAATGATGGCAGGGCAGGGCCGTGGTTGGCCCGATGCTGAGATCTTGCAAGCCAATGGTTTGCCCTTATACACCAGCGCTACCAGCCCACAATTACAAAAAATGCTGAGTGCGGGGCGGATAGATTATTTGCCGCTTTCTATTCTCGAAGTCTGGCCAGAGTTGCAAGACCCGCAAGAGCAACAAGAACGCTTAGCGGGTGGCATCGTGGTCGAACCACATTTGATTTTGCATTACCCCACCGCGTTTTATTTTTTCGTGCAGAAAGAAAATCAACTCCTCGCCGCAACGCTAGAGGCTGGCTTGCGCCAAGCGTGGCAAGATGGGAGTGCAGACAAGCTCTTTCAACGTTTTTATGGCAGTTACATCGAACGCGCCAAAATCGCTGAACGCACGAAAATCGCCTTGCGCAATCCCTTGCTTCCGGCTGAAACGCCGCTGGAATTTTTGTGGACGGCAAATGGCGTCAGTAGCGTAAATGCTGCGGCTAAAAAATAATGCTTCAAATAGGCAAGGTTTAGCAGCGCGGGGCGGCTGGGATGCCAGCCATCGCCGTTTGCGCCCCTGTTTTGCCGCGCGCTCAGTTCAGCCAATTAATGCCAACCCACCCTAGCGTGCGTTGACGCGCGCTATGCACCAATGGCAAGGCACCATTGCTACACAGCACTAGCGTCTGCCATGCCCTAGGGTTTTTGCACCAACCAGCCATTTATCAGCGCCGGTTTCGGTTGCATCTCTAATCCCACATTCCCCGCAGCGAGCGGTGTTGTTGACTGCGTCGCAAACAAGGCCATTTGCTGCACCATATTGCTGACTTGGGTCGATGACGCCGATTGGCTAGGCGCGCTGGCCAGCAAGGCGGTGGCAGCGCTTAACTGTGAGGCAGTGAGTATCCCCGTTGCGCTCGTCTGCTGATTGCTGTCGTGCAGATAACCCGCCATGGCTTGCGCGAGCGATTGAACCTGCTGCTGCAAACTGTCTGATGTGGGCGCGTTAGCTTGCGCCGCACTGCGCTCAGCAGTAACAAACCAGACATCCGCCGTCGCATGCTCACTACCATCGCTACTGGTATAACTGCCCGATAAACCGACCCAATTGCCGTTATTGCGCAGGCTAGTTGGATTCGCCGTGGCTTGGGTGGCGATGCTCGCGATCTGCAATTGGCTTAAGGACTGCAATTCATTCGCTTGGCTAATGCCATCGTGATTTACATCTTGCCACACGCGCAACTCCCTGAATGCCGCGTCATTCGCGTCGATTTGGTGGTCGCCATTGCTATCCAATTGGGCTAGCGCGGCAAAGCCGTCTGCTGCGCGTGTGCCATTGGCTAGCGTGGT
>JACPVY010000644.1 GCA_016197345.1 Burkholderiales bacterium | reverse complement strand
GTACCTGCGGAGCGCAGCGCCGCCAATCTGAAAACCCCGATCTTGATCGCGCATGGCAAGCATGATGGAGTTGTCCCCATTTTACGCGCACAGCAAACCCGCGATTATTTGTCCGCGCTAGGCTATGTGATTGAATGGCACGAATATGCGATGGAACACACCTTGATCGACCAAGAGATTGATGATATCTCGGCGTGGTTATGCAAGATTTTCGCGCCAACCACGGCCAAATAATTTCCTTTGATCGCCATGAAACTGTATACCTATTTCCGCAGCTCAGCCGCTTATCGCGTCCGCATCGCCCTCAATCTGAAAGCTTTGCAGGCTGAGATGGTGCCTATCCATTTGCTCAAAAATGGTGGCATGCAATTGCAAGATGAATATCGCGCCATCAATCCAGATGGCTTGGTGCCAGCCTTGGATGTCGATCATCAAGTGCTAACGCAGTCGCTGGCGATTATGGAATATTTGGATGAAACCCATCCTACCCCAGCGTTATTGCCAAACAATGCCTTGGATCGCGCTTGGGTGCGTTCATTAGCGCTGACGATTGCTTGTGACATTCATCCCGTCAATAATCTGCGGATTTTGCGTTATCTGACGGGGGAATTAAAGGTCAGCGAAGACGAGAAAAATACGTGGTATCGCCACTGGTGTACGCAAGGTTTGACAGCATTGGAAGCGACCCTCGCGCGCGACTCCCGCGTCGGCCAATTTTGCTATGGCGATACGCCTACGCTGGCCGATTGCTGCTTGATTCCACAGTTATATAACGCCCAGCGTTTCAAAATTGACTTATCTGCCATGCCAACACTTTTGCGCATTCAAGCCAATTGCCTCGCCTTGGAGGCATTTATCCAAGCTGCGCCAGAAAAACAGGCCGATGCCGAATAATCTCGCACAACTGCGCTAGCGCAAACTACGATTCATTCTGCACGATCAATTCCAGCGTCTTCCAAACACGATGACGCTGGGTTTCTTCTTTTTTCGCATCCAAAATCCAGCGCAAATACTCTTCGCGATGCGATGGGGCTAAGCGTGAAAAAGCCGAGCGCGCAGTGGCATTACGCGCCAGCGCCTCGGCCAATAATGGTGGCATGACCATTGATAAATCAGATGTGTCGTTAGCTAGCATGGCAGGCAGTCACTTGAAACAAACAAGCGGGAGTTTACACTGACACTGGTTAGTCTTCAATCACTTCCTCGACACGTGCACCGTTGCCTTACCGCATTAGCGTTGCCAATAAATCACCGCCAACAACAGCAGAGCTGAGACGAGCGTCAATCCTAGCGCCCACGCTGACCACTTCTTTTGCACTTGCTGGAAATGTTCGACGCTTTCCCAGCGTTTGTTTTGCCACGCTAATTCACGGCCATTGATGCCAAGATAAATCATGCCGATCAAATTGGTATAG
>JACPVY010000643.1 GCA_016197345.1 Burkholderiales bacterium | reverse complement strand
GGCATCTCTCCATATTGTCGAACCATGGCAGGCGATCAAATCAATCGGCCCTTTTTTATGTTGCTGAATGCGGCTTAGCAATTTCCATGGGTCATATAAATGTTCTAGCGCGTCTGCAAAAATCCAGCAATCGGCATCGGCTAATTTAGCGAATTCTTCGTCGGTTAGTTTTTCGACATCGCCATAAATCACGTCGGTGCAATAGTCGCGTGATTTCTCGGCATATTCTTCAACAATTTCAATGCCGACATATTCGCTATGTGGATTATTGATGCGATAGGCATATGCCAACGCGCCACTGCTAGAGCCCACTTCCACCACTTTGCGATAGTTGGGGCGCATCATATTGAGCACATCGACATTATGGATTTGATTGATAGGCGTCTGACTCATGCTACGCAAGGGCTGTTGGGCGCGCGCAGCTTCGCTACTAGCAACGACTTGATCAGCATGAATTAAATTGGCGGCCGCTAATGGCGGGATGGTAGGCGTCGGCGCGACGCTTGCTGCTTGGTCAGGGGAGGGATGCACGGCCAGCCTTTCAAAAACGTCTTCCAGATCGGAGACAAATTGGGGACTATCGAACAAGGCACAGCTTAACCGATTTTCTTTTAGCTGCTGCTTCATTTGCGCGATTTGCGCCGTATCATTGGCGAGCAAAACGGCCTTGTCTTCGTAATCTTGCAGAGAATAGGTGATTAATTGCGGTAGATCGACGGCACGCAATAAACTGCCTGCCATGCGCGAGGAAAAAGTGCGTCCGGTGTAAGTGAGCAAGGGCAAGCCAGCCCATAGCGCGTCGCTCGCAGTCGTGCCGGCATTGAACGGATAGCTATCGAGGAATAAATCGGCTACCTGATAGCGCGCCAGATATTCGCTCGGTGGCACCCGTGGTGCAAATATTAAGCGCGCCGGATCGATGCCATGCCCAATCGCCGCTTGGCGCAAATTGGCGCTGACCCATTCGTTATCCGCCACCATCCACAGCACCGAATTGGGGACACGTTTTAAGATCCGCATCCAGCAGGCGAACATCTCTTCGGTAAATTTGAAATTATTATTGAATGAGCAAAAGATGAATTTGTCTTCGGGCAAACCGGCTTTTTCTTTCGTCGGGCAAGGGCCGATTTCACGTTTGCGATCATTGATTTGAAAGCAGCGCGGCAAATACGCAGGTTTTTCGCTGAAAAATGGCGCTAGCTCGGGCGGCAAGACAAATTCATCGGCCAAGACATAATCCACGGCAGGTAGCGCGCTAGTGCCGGGAAAGCCGAGATAGGTCATTTGCACCGGGGCTGGGCGGTTGCTAATGATATCGGGACGGGTGCCGGAAGTCAGGCCGTGCAAATCGATCAAAATATCAATTTCATGGCTGCGTATGCAGGCGGCGGCTTCGGCATCGGTCATTTTATCGATGCGAATGTAATGATCGAAGCTACGTACCACGCGTGCGCGTAGCGGCGAGCCATCTTCTCGGCTCCAACAAAAGCCATACACTTCAACCCGCTGGCGGTTGTGTAATTCGTACAGCTCTGCCGTCAAAATCGACACCGCATGTGAGCAAAAATCGGATGACAAATAGCCTATGCGCAAGCGCGGATGCGCGTAGCCATGCACGGGCGCGAGCGCTGGCAGGCCGGAAGTGACTTTTTCTTCGACAAAGCGCCGCGCGGCGGCAAGTTGCGTTGCCGGGTCATCGGAGGCGCTGAGTAAAGCCAGTGCCGAGGTGTGGTCGCGCATGAATTGCGGATCGACCTTGT
>JACPVY010000642.1 GCA_016197345.1 Burkholderiales bacterium | reverse complement strand
TTCTTCCGTTGCCGAGGTGGCGGAATTGGTAGACGCACGGGACTCAAAATCCCGCGCCGAAAGGCGTGCCGGTTCGATTCCGGCCCTCGGCACCAAGAATTCTTGGTAGTAGCACAAATCGACGAGAACCGCACACTCTGCAAAGATGTGCGGTTTTTTGTTGTCTGTAGCTCTTGTTGCTCGCCCTCATTTCGACAAGGCGCGGCTACTTGCCCTTCCCTTCATTCGCATCCGGCGGCACTACTCCTGTATTTCCTTTGCCTGTCATGCCACCACTCACGGGCGGCACCGGGCCATTCGGGCTTTGCGTGCCGATACCCGTCCCTACTTCACCAGTTTTATCCTTGCCGTTTTCTTTGACGAGCAAATCTGGTGGAAACGTAAACACCCATTCAGAATACTTATCTTTGCCACGAAAACTGGCATCGGCGGCTTCGAAATTATCTTGCTTGATCGGTTTTTGCTCGGATAAAGAATGCACGCCAACCACGCGCCCATTAATCAGCACTGGCGCCCATTCATTTTTACCGGTCATCGGATCACGATAGAATTTACGCAAATGCCTTACCGTATTGGGAAAACGCGGATCTTTCAGCAAATCTTCTAGCGTCGCCGGATATTGGTCTTTTGCATTTTCCGGGCCAGAAGTTTTATAGCGTTCAAAAGCGGTGCGAAACTGGCGCCCGATGAATAGCAATTCCGCTTCTTTTTCGCGCTGCATCGTGGTTTGATAGAGATGGCTACCGATCACCAAACTCACGCCCATAAAACCGATCAGCATCAGCGTCCACAGATAAGCAAAACCGCCTTGCGGCGGCATCCTAGAGTTGATCATACGGCACACCATCATTGGTCTTCCCGATTGCCCCGCTTTTCACGTCTTCTATCCCGGGCTTGTCGATATCGGTTGAGGTCACGAGCACCCAAGTCGTGGCCGAATCGGTGATAGGGTCGATAGGCACGCTACGGAAATATTTATTCGTCACCAAATCGCTCAAGCTATCTGGATAGCGGCCACGATCAGCCATATAGCGATCGATGCCAGTGCGCAGCACTTGCAGATTTTCTTTCAGCGCTACTTCTTTCGATTTGTCGATAGAGCCGAAATAGCGCGGCAAAGCGACCGTCAACAACAGGCCGATAATCGCCATCACGACTAATAATTCGATCAAGGTAAAGCCTGCACCAGTATTGCCAGCACAGCGATTTCGCGCATACCACATCTTCGTCACCATCATTATCACCACTGATTCAAAGGTATTTTATTCAAGCCAATTTTATTCGAACGCGAATACACATCAAATACGTCATCACCCTCTTGCGGATTATCGCCCGACGACAATGAGCTACGCTTGCCCCAACTATCCGCTGGATTACCATTTTGATCCACCGCAAACGGGTCGCGGGGAATGCGCCGTAAAAATTGCAAATTGCGCTTACTCGGGCTGCGCTGATCTTGCACCCCAGTCACTAAATCTTCTAGCTGCTTGGGGTAAGCCGTATCGCCTTCTTTGCGCATGACTCGGCCATCATCGTTGGCCCGCTTATAAGCATCGATAGCGCTGCGAATTTCTTGTAAAGCTAGGCGCAACTGCTGCTCTTTTTCACGCTGCAAGGTGTTTTGTATCATCGGCACGGCGATTGAGGCTAGCACTGCCATCACCGCTAAGCTAAACATCAATTCCACGAATGAAAAACCAGCTACGCGACTCCCCCCACTAGGCCAACGACGTTTCATGACAAACTGCCCGCCAATTCGAAAATCGGCATATACATCAACACCACTACTGCACCAATCACGACGCCAATCACCGTCATCAGCAATGGCTCCAGCATTTTTGAGGCCCAATCAACCCAGCGCGCAAATTCTTCGTCATGGAATTTCGCTGAACGCTCTAGCATATCGCTTAAGCGCCCGGTGTTTTCCCCTACTTTCAATAGCGATTGTGCGACTGGTGTGGTCAAGCCATATTGCTCTAGCGCATGAGAAAAAGACTGCCCTTCTTCGACCGCGCGCCGCGCTAAGGCCAGTTGTTGTTGCTGCGCTTCCATCAACATCGGCGCCACCATCGCTAAGCCTTTGGTCAGCGGAATACCTGCATGCAAGAGCAAGCTGAGCGCACGATAAAAACGGGAAAGACGAAATTCCGCCGCGCGCGGCGCGACGAAGGGTAAGGTCAGCAACCATTCCAACAACTGCGCCCGCACCGCTGGCACGCTAAAGGCATAGGCGATGCTACCGACCAAACTCCCCAAGCCGATTAAAAACAAGGTGCTATGACCAGCGATGGCTTTACCAAAGCCCAGCAACATTTGCGACATCCACGGAATATCACGGCCCGAGGATTCATACACCACGCTAAATTTCGGCACCACATAGCCTAGCAAAAACAACGTCACCAAGGCACCGACACCGAGCAACATGGCAGGATAAATCGCGGCCGAAACGAGCTTTTTCTTGATTTGATCAAACTGCAATTGGTAATTGACGAAGCGCCCTAGCGCCTCAGGGAGATTGCCTCTACGCTCTGCGGCGCGCATGCTAGCGACATAAATATCGGGAAAAATGGCGGGTAATTCGGCCAAAGTATCAGAAAAGCTCTTGCCATGCTGTAGCGCTAACAGGATTTCCCCTAGCGTGGCAGCCGCGCCGGCGCGGGTTTCTTTATTGTGTAGCGTGGTGATGGCTTCGTTGAGATTGAGGCCCGCTTCCAATAGCGTCAGCAATTCTTGGCTAAATTGCAGTAGCGGGAATTGCCCTTTTTGCTTGCTCGCCACTTCATTGATGATTTCTTCCGTGCTAGCGATAGACAACACTTGCCAGCCATTTTTGGCCGCCATTTGAATCGCCTCGGCTTCGCTGGCCGCTTCGATAGTCACTTCCTGGCTCGCCGCCCGCGCCCCTTGCACTTGTGCGCCCTGCACCCGCAACTGAAATTGCCGCATCTGAAACTGCATCTACGTCCCCTTACCCATGCTAACCACTGTACTTTGCGTGTCGATTCTAGCGTCGGCACTTCTCATGACCCCGCACGATACACCAAAGCGCGGCTGCGATGGGCAATCAAGGGCAAATTTGTGCTCGATGAGAATACTGTTAGCGTTAGCGCCAGCAATCTTGCTCTCGCTCAACACACCCGGCAATCAAAATGCTGCATTTCATTGGGAATAACATACGCTTTGCCATCAAATTTGAGCCGGTATTCTTTCGTTGCCGTCGCCGTCGGCACCATTTGGCATTGGCCAGATGCATCTACTTTGCCCTCAGAGTCGATCAGTTTTTCTTGAATCAGGATGTCATACCAGCCATTGCTTTTCGCCTTATCTAGCACCGCCACGCGCTGCGCTTCTCTAGTTTGCTCACGGCATTCAGGCCAGCGATTGCTGAAATAGATATGCATTGGCGCGTTTGATAGAACCTTGACGATTTTCTTGCCTTTGACCAGGAACAAATTCAATTCTTCGCTAAAGGTAAAGCGCATATCCAATTTGGCACGCACGCCAAAGGCCCTAAGCTGTGGCGCAAGAAGATAATTTGCGGTGTCTAGCGTGATGCTAGTGAGCCTAGGGCCGCCGCCATTTGGCAACTCGGCAGGAAAAATGCTTTCGGCAATCACTTTGCCGTGCGGAGCATATTTAAGCGCGATAGCGAGGTCGTAATTCTCATCTTGCCCAGCATGCACATTTGCTTGGCTTGACGCCACCGCGACGATGCTAGCGTGAAGAATGCTGGGGTGATCTTTGCAGGCAACATATTCTTGAACAGAATTTTCACTCTCTTCACCTTCTGGCGACCTGCTAAAACTTTCATCCAAGCCCAGCGCACAAGCGGCCCATGTTGGAACCGCAACGACAGCAGAAAGCGCTAAACACACTAACAACGCTAATACGCGAAATCGCCTCAACATTTGCGAGCCTCCCGCTTGAGGTTTATTTGTCATTTTTGATGGCGTCATCACGGCCAACTCACTTAGCCATCAGCGCCCCGCTTTCCTATCCGCTTGCAAGGCGAAATAAGTCCACATCGCCCCCAACAAATCCATTACGCCAAAAAGAATCAGCATAGGGCTAGCTAGGCCAAGTAAAGCGAAGGCAGTAAAGGCGACGAAGACCGAAATGCGGGTGTAGACCGAGGTGACGAGAAAAGACTTATCTTCATGCTTAGCAGCAACCCAAGCATAAATTCCCAAATTGAAAGCGATCACCCCGACCACGCGTATCCACACTTCCGAGGTTGGCGCAATATGAAAGAGTGATAGCAAAAAATTGGGCACAAACACCAATGCGGTGCCAACAAAAAACAAATAAATCGCAAACACTTTAGCGCTCAACGCAGATTTAGACATAGCTTCCTTTGCGGCATGGGTGAAATCATTAGTAACAAGCAACGTCAGACAATTTTGCTGGCCTGTCATTCTAATACGGGCATGTCTGCTGATACCGAATACTTTGGACGACCTGCCGCTATGTGTGCCACGCCACCTACATCACACCAGAAGTACGCCAAAATCAATTCGCATGCCAGTCTGGCACACCGTGTTTTCAAAACGAGGGGAAATTCGATGAATTGGCTCAATAACAAAGAGCGCTATGGCGCGCTATCCATTGCACTGCACTGGCTGATGGCATTGTTAATCGCCGCAGTATATGCCTGCATAGTATTACGCGAAAAATTCCCCAAAGGCAGCGCTATTGCGAAAAACTTGGAAACTTGGCACTCCATGCTTGGGCTATTTGTATTGGTTTTGCTGGTACTTCGGATTGCCGCGCAATTTTTTGGGACGCCTCCGCAATTGCAACCCACTATGCCGAAGTGGCAAAACTATATTGCGCAAAGCATGCATCTGGCGCTGTATGCATTCATGTTTGCTATGCCACTCGTTGGCTGGCTATTGCTCAGCGCGGAAGGCGAAGACATCCCGTATTTTGGCCTGCACTTGCCCGCCTTGATCAGCCAAAGTAAATCTAGCGCCGAGTGGATCAAGGAAGTGCACGAAGTGGGCGGCATAATCGGCTATATTCTGATTGGCATACATGCCTTTGCCGCCCTGTATCACCACTATTTTCTGCGCGACAATTGCTTGTGGCACATGCTGCCGTGGCGCGCGAAATAAGTGAATAGGGCGTCATGTCGGCATTTTCACCTACACCACACCCTCCTAATGGATCTCCCATGCAGCAAGGTCTAAGCGACACCGAAGCCAAGCAACGTCTGTCCCGCGATGGGGCGAACGAATTGTCCGTTTCTAAGCAACAAAGCGCGCTAAGGCTGTTAGCCAAAGTGGTGATGGAGCCGATGTTTTTGCTCTTGGTTGCCTGCGGTGGGCTTTATTTGGTGCTGGGCAATCGCAATGAAGCGCTGATGCTATTGGGCTTTGTCTTCGTCGTGATCGGTATCACCTTCGTGCAAGAGCGCCGGACGGCACGTTCGCTAGCGGCCTTGCGCGAGCTATCTAGCCCGCAAGTGCTCGTCATCCGCGACGGCATAGCGCGCAAGATCGCCAGCCGCGAATTGGTGGCGGGCGATATGGTGCTGTTAGCGGAAGGCGACCGCATCGCGGCAGATATGTCCCTGCTAGAAGCCGCCAATCTGAGCGTGGACGAATCCATGCTAACGGGCGAGTCTGTCCCCGTCACCAAATCCACCGATGCGAAGACAAACGACGCGAACACCGTCTTCGCAGGCACGCTCGTCACGCAAGGCACCGCTATTGGCCACGTCAGCGCCACAGGTGAGCGTAGCGCCTTGGGTAAGATAGGCAAATCGCTGGCGGGCTTGGGCGAAGAGAGCACACCGATCCAGCAAGAAACGCGGCGCGTCGTCAAATACGTCGCCCTAATCGGCTTAGCGCTAGCGGGTATGTTGACTGTGGCTTACGGCGTCTCGCGCGGCGATTGGTTGCATGGCTTACTAGCAGGGCTGACGTTTGCGATGGCGATCTTGCCAGAAGAATTGCCCGTGATTTTGACTCTGTTTTTAGGCTTAGGCGCATGGCGCTTAGCGCGTGAAAAAGTGCTCACGCGCAATGTGCCCGCAGTGGAATTGCTCGGTGCCACTACCGTGCTATGTGTCGATAAAACTGGCACCCTCACCTCCAACCGGATGGCAGTGCGACGGCTCTGGACCGAAACAACGTCCTACGATAGCGCGAATAACGACAAGCAGCCTCTGGCAGAAGCACTCCACCCCATTTTGGAATTTGCCGTGCTCGCCAGCCATAGACGCGCTTTCGATCCGATGGAAAGCGCGATTGTCGAATCTGGCCAGCGCTTACTCGCCAAAACAGAGCATTTGCATAGCGATTGGAAGCTGGTTGAAGACTATCCGCTGTCGCCTGAAATGCTAGCAATGTCGCGCGTTTGGCAATCGCCCGATCAAAGCGAATTGATGATCGCGGCGAAAGGTGCGCCGGAAGCCATCATCGACCTCTGCCATATGGAGCAAGCACGCCACAGGCTAATCGCCACGCAAGTGGAGGCAATGGCAGGTGCTGGCTTGCGCGTGCTAGGCGTCGCCCGCGCCGTGTTCGCCGCCCAACCACTGCCCGACAATCAACACGACTTCATCTTTGAATTCCTCGGTTTAATCGCGCTAGAAGACCCGCTACGCCCCGATGTACCGCGCGCGATAGCAGAGTGCCAGGCGGCGGGGATACGCGTCGTCATGATCACAGGCGACCACCCAGCGACTGCACTCGCCATCGCGCGCCAAGCGGGTTTGATCGTCGATAGCGGCGTGATGACGGGCGCAGAATTAGCCGAACTTAACGACGACGCTCTCAAAACCCGCCTCGCCGCTACTAACATCTTTTGCCGCGTGCAGCCCGAGCAAAAGCTGCGTTTAGTGCAGGCATTTCGCGCGAGAGGCGAAGTGGTGGCGATGACAGGCGATGGCGTCAACGATGCGCCGGCGCTAAAGGCTGCCCACATTGGCGTCGCGATGGGCGCGCGCGGCACCGATGTGGCGCGTGAAGCAGCGGCGCTGGTGCTACTAAACGACGATTTTGCTTCGCTCGTCACCGCCGTGCGCTATGGTCGCCGCGTGTTTGCCAACTTGCGCAAAGCGGTGGTGTTTGTGGTGGCGGTGCATGTGCCGATTGTCGGCTTATCGCTACTGCCCGTGATGCTAGGCTGGCCGATGCTCTTGATGCCTATCCATATCTTATTTCTGCAACTGATCATCGACCCCGCTTGCTCCGTCATTTTCGAAGCCGAGCCGCTAGAAGCCGACGCCATGAACAGCCCACCACGCGCCGCCGACGCGCATCTTTTCGACGCGAGCGTATTGGTGCGCGGCCTATGGCAAGGTAGCGGGCTATTAGCGCTGCTATTAGCAGTCTATGCGCTAGCACGCGCGCATTCCCATTCCGACGAAATCGCCCGCGCCATGACTTTTGTGGTGCTGGTGCTCTCTGACCTCGCCTTGATTTTTGCCAATCGACGCTGGAGCAAACGCGCGTCGCTACTAGACGCTAGCGGCGCTAACAAACCGTTTATGTTGATCGCGCTAGCAGCGATTGTTTTGCTTGCCTGCGGCTTGTTTATTCCTGCAATTAGTCGGCTGTTTGCATTTAGCACGCCGACGCCGGTGATGTTGTTGGCGGGGATAGGCGCGGCGGGGGTGAGTTGGCTGTGGTTTGAAGGCGTCAAGCGAATGCTA